>NZ_JBRRDY010000002.1:0-254168 GCF_056759935.1 Stenotrophomonas sp. STEN035 | reverse complement strand
CGCGCCGTGCTCAAGAACACCCACTCCCCCCGTGAACTTAACCACCCCGGCTGCGGGGGTTTTTTTTTGTGTATTTTTGGGGGCCGGGCGCCCGCCGCGAAGCTGGTACATGATCAGATCGTAGGTCCACCGGGCTTTCGGCGTTGCCAGCTTCGCGGCTGACCCCGGCCCCACAAGCAGGTACTCGCACCTCTCAGGCATTGGACAGAGATTTTTGCCAATCAGATCTTACGGAAGCCCTAAAGCGCAGGAAGGTGCTGCCGTTATTGATATCAGCAGCGGTACTGCGGCCCCTACGGCACCTCCCACTGCACTCAGTACCGGTCAGGTTGAGCTGCCGGATCAAACGACAAAAAGGAATCCGAAATCATGGCACAAGTCATCAACACCAACATCATGTCGCTCAATGCTCAGCGCAACCTGAACACGAGCGGCAGCAGCCTGGCCACGTCGATCCAGCGCCTGTCCTCGGGCCTGCGCATCAACAGCGCCAAGGACGACGCCGCCGGCCTGGCCATCTCCGAGCGCTTCACCACCCAGATCCGCGGCCTGGACGTTGCCACCCGCAATGCCAACGACGGCATCTCGCTGGCACAGACCGCTGAAGGCGCAATGGTCGAAATCGGCAACAACCTGCAGCGTATCCGCGAGCTGGCTGTGCAGTCGTCCAACGCCACCAACTCCTCGACCGACCGCGAAGCGCTGAACTCCGAAGTCAACCAGCTGCTCAAGGAAATCGACCGCGTTTCCAACCAGACCAGCTTCAACGGTACCAAGTTGCTGGATGGCAGCTTCTCTGGCGCCCTGTTCCAGGTTGGTGCTGACGCCGGCCAGACCATCGGCATCAACAGCATCGTCGATTCCAACATCGACGCACTGGGCCGCGCTGGCTTCGCTGCCACCTCGACCTCGACCGCAGCACTGGCCTCCGGCGCAGCAACCGCCACCGGTTCGATCGGCGGCATGAGTGTCAACGGCATCGCCATCGAAACCGTCAAGGTCGCCGTCGGCGACACGGGCACCGACATCAGCAAGAAGGTTGCCGCAGCAATCAACGAGAAGATGGACCAGTCCGGCGTTTATGCTTCGCTGGACAGCTCCGGCAAGCTGAGCATGACCTCGGTCAAGGCCGGACAGGACTTCACCTTCACCGACGCCACCAAGACCGGCGCAGCCGGCCTGGCCTACTCGGGCGCGGGCATCACCGCAGGCACCGTGGCTGCCAACGCCGGCTCAGGCACCAAGTTCCTGAAGGACCTGGACATCTCCAGCGTCGGCGGTTCGCAGCAGGCCCTGGAAATCGTTGACAAGGCACTGACCGCGGTCAACAGCTCGCGTGCCGACATGGGTGCGATCCAGAACCGCTTCAGCTCCACCATCTCCAACCTGTCGACCACCTCGGAAAACCTGTCCGCCTCGCGTAGCCGCATCCGTGATGCCGACTACGCCAAGGAAACCGCCGAACTGACCCGCAACCAGATCCTGCAGCAGGCCGGTACCGCCATGCTGTCGCAGGCCAACAGCTCCACCCAGAACGTGATGAGCCTGCTGCGTTAAGCAAACTGCGGTGCCGGAACAACGGCACCGCCTTCGACGTCCCCGAAACCCCTGCCAGTTGGCGGGGGTTTCGCGTTTTTGCAACTCCTGCAGTCGGGGACGACCCGTATCGCGGCACGCCACTTGCATGGTCTGCACGGCAACCGTCGCCGTCTGCCTAAAGTTGCAGGGCAGGCGTGCCGATACAAGGGATAGCTGCACAGGCGTCCTTCCGCCTAGAACAAAGGAAACACAATGGCCACCTCCTCTCTCGCTGCTGTCGGCTCCGGCCTCGACATCCCGACCATCGTCGCCAAGCTGGTCGCCGCCGAGCGCAAGCCAGCCGACAATCGGATCAACTCGCAGGGCACGGCAGCCACTGCCAAACTGTCGGCGCTGGGCAACGTCAAGAGTTCGTTGAGTGGTCTGCAGTCGGCACTGGAGGCGATGGTCAAGAGTTCGGATATCCGTTCGTACAAAGCCACGGTCCCGGAAGGCTCGGGATTCAGCACAAGCATCATCACCGATGCCAGTACCGGTAAAACCCTCGCCACCGCTGGCACCTACAACGTTGAAGTACTGAGCCTGGCGACCACGCAAAAGCTGAGCTCCGGCGCGTTCACCGCCGATGCTGCGGTGGGTAACGGGACGCTGTCATTCGCCTGGGGCGACAAGACGCTGGACGTCGACATCGCCGAAGGCGCAACGCTGACGGAAGTCGCCGCGGCCATCAACAAGGCCGCCAACGGCAAAGGTGTCAACGCGACTATCATTACTGCCAGCGACGGCCAACACCTGGTGATGAACGCGGTCAATGCTGGCACCGACGGAGCACTGAAGGTGAGCGCCAGCGGCGGCAACGGCGGCCTGTCCGCGCTGACCTGGGACGGAAACGCCGGCGGCATGGCGCAGACCACCGCAGCCACCAACGCCAAGGTGAGTGTGGACGGCTTTCAGCGTGAATCCAGCAGCAATTCGATCACCGACATCATCCCCGGCATCACTCTCAACCTGAGCAAGGCAGAGGTTGGCACGACCCGCACGCTGACGGTGGCACAGGACAATTCGCCGCTGAAGATCAACCTGCAGGCATTCATCAGTGCCTACAACGCCACCACCAGCATGCTGAAGAGTGCGACCAGCTATGACGCCAAGAATGACAAGGCGTCCACGCTGACCGGCGATTCTATGATCCGCGGCCTGCAGCAGCAGATGCGCAGCCAGCTCAGCGCCAATGTCGTCGATCTGAAGGCGCTCGGCGTCGCCATCAACAAGGACGGTACGCTGAGCTTCAGCAGCAGCACCTTTGACAAGACCGTCGCAGAGAACCCGGGAGCGGCCGAGGCCCTGCTGGGTAGTAAAGGCAGCCTCTCCAGTGGCATGGCCAGCATGCTCAAGAGCAATTTGGACAGCACCGGCACCCTGACCCAGCGCACCGATTCGCTCAACAAGCAGATCAAGAAGCTTGAGAAGGACCTGGATGCACTGGATGCGCGCATGGAGAAGGTGTCCGAGCGCTACACCAAGCAGTTCACCGCGATGGACACGCTGGTCGCGGGAATGCAAAGCACCAGCAACTATCTGGCCCAGCAGCTCGCATCCAAGTCCTAGTAGTTGAGCGCTCACCGCGCTTAGTGACACTCATCCACCACCCAACCCACCGCTTTGACGACCATTTCGCGTAGCGGTTGAACCCAAGGAGTCCCATCCACATGTACGGTGCCAACCGCCACTATGCCGAGCAATACCGCAAGGTCGGGGTTTCAAGCCGCGTGATCGATGCGGACCCCCATCGCCTTGTCGCCCTGCTGCTCGAGGGCGCCGGTGAGCGCATCCGCCGCGCGGAAGCCTGCCTGGCCAGTGGCGATCAAGCGCTGAAGGGTAAGGCCATCGGTGAAGCCTGTGCCATCATTGGTCATCTCAACGGCTCGCTGGACCATGAGGCCGGCGGCGACGTGGCAGCCAATCTGTCATCGCTGTATGAGTACGTATTGCACCGCCTGACCGAGGGCAACCTCAACAACGACGTCAACGCCCTGCAGGAGTCGCTGTCGCTGATGAACGAAATCGAATCGGCTTGGAATGCCATTCCTGCGGAGCAGCGCGGCATGCCCACCGCCAGCGGTGCGCGTTGATGGCCAACACCGCCAGCCAGGCACTCGATGATCTGCACGCAGATCTGGATGCCCTGAAGAATGCCATCGACGCCGAAGATCATGATGGCGCAGAGCAGATTGTCGCCGCCCACGATCTGCGCCTGCGCAACTACATCCTGGACAATGGCGCCGCCGGAAGTGCCGATGCCCTGCAGGCACTGCTGGAAGAACAACGGGCCGTAACCGAGCGGATGCAGGATCTGCGCGACCAAGCCGCCCAGCACCTGCGCGCCGAGCGTCAATCCACCCGTGCGGCCAGCGCTTATCAACAGGCTGGAACCTTGGCATGAATCCCACCGGCATCGCCCACCCAGCAGAAACCGAGCTGTTCGACGACACACTCAGTTGCGAACTGTCGCTGCCCGCGGTGTTCGAAGCCGGTACCACGGTAAGGCGCCCAGGCAGTGCCGAAATGCTCCTGCGCAGCATCGCCTTGGTCGAAGACGCCCGCACCGCGGACGACAGCGACGAGCGCAACGACAACAGCCTGCAGCTGCAGCGGCTGGAGGCACGCCTGGATCTGACCCTGGTGCTGCTGGGGCGCCTGCTCCAGCGCGAGGCTCCGGTTGCAGCAGCCACCCAGCTGCGCTGGTCACGGCATGGCCTGCGCCTGCAGCGCGAACGGCTGGGCGGCTTCGCGGTCGGCACCCGGGGCGTCGTCAGTCTTCAGCCGGCCGAATGGCTTCCAGACGCCATTGAACTACCGGTCCTGGTTCTGGCCGAGGCTGATACAGCCCAAGGCCTGCAATTGTGGCTGCGTCTGGATACGCAGAACGATGCGTTGCTGGCAGCAGTTGAACGCCACTTGTTCCGCCTGCATCGCAAGCAGATTGCCGACAGTCGCCGCAACCGGTGAGCCTATTCCCACTCTGTGCTCTGGCGCCCGCCCCGCTGCTCCGCTAAGGTGCAGCCTTCTGTTATGACCCGGTCTCCTGTGCGCGTTCTTATTGTCGACGACCACACCTTGGTTCGTGCTGGGCTCACCCGGCTGCTGCAGACATTTGACGGGATCCAGGTGGTGGCCGAAGCCAGCAATGCCGAACAGGCATTGGAAATGGCGCTGTTTCATGTGCCTGACCTGATCCTGCTCGACCTGTCGCTACCCGGCCGCTCCGGGCTGGAAGCCTTGACCGATATCCGCCATCGGCTGCCGCATGCACGTGCAGTGATGATGTCGATGCACGATGACGCTGCACATGTACGTGACGCATTGGATCGCGGCGCCGTGGGCTTCCTGGTCAAGGATGCGGCCCCGGCCGAGCTGGAGCTGGCTCTGCGCGCCGCCCATGCTGGCCAGGTTTTTCTGAGTCCGCAGATCTCAGCAAAGATGCTTGCGCCGCTGATTGGCAGGGAACGGGCAACCGGCATTGGCGCGCTGTCGCCACGCCAGAAGCAGATCCTGCGACGCCTGGGCACCGGCCAGACCACCAAGGAGATCGCTGCTGACCTTGGTATCAGCATCAAAACGGTTGAAACCCATCGAGCACGAATGATGGAATCGCTGGGCTGCCGCCGCGCCAACGACCTGCTTCTGCTTGCACTCCGCCACGAAAACGACCTTGCTTGACGCTGGTACGCCAGTAAAAGCGAAGATACGTCACGAAATCGGAAAGCCGTCACCAACGGCTTGCAATCTATACAAATCAATGACTTGTAGAAATACCCTGATTGCAATGCGCCAATAAATCGACGCCGCGTAGGGGATTCACCTACAGAGCGTAGGGTTGGTTTTGACAGCTATAGGGCCAACACCTATTACCGCCCTGACATGAAGCACGCAAGATGCGTTCCACAACGCGGCCATCAACCGGCCGCAACGGGGAAACGCATGAAAGCCACACTCTCTGCCCAGCTGGGCCAGCAACTCCATCTCACGCCTGCTTTGCTGCAATCGATCCGATTGCTGCAGCTCAACGGCATGCAGCTGGAGCTGGAGGTCCGCCAGGCACTGGAGAGCAACCCGCTGCTGGAGTTGCAGGAGCCGGCAGAGGACGCACCAGCTTCGACCGATGCCGATGTTGCACAGTCGGAAACCGCAGCGTTTGATGAGCTCCCCGAAAGCAACCTGTGGGACGTTCCTGGTGCCAGCTGGAACGCCGACGACGAGGATCGCATGGCCCGCGTAGCGGCCGGCGAGTCCACCGATCCGCAGCTGCGCATTCTCAACGCCCTTGCTTACGAGTTGGACGATGCTGATCTGGCCGTGGTCAGCTTCTGGCTGGACCATTGCGATGAAGCCGGCTACCTGCTGGCCCCGCTGGCCCAGTTGACCCAGCTGGCCAGCGCCCGCCTGGACCGCAGCAGCGCCGATATCGAAGCCCTGCGCCAGCGACTGCTGCACGGCGAACCGGCCGGCATGGCCGCCGTCGACCTGCGCGAATGTCTACTCGCCCAACTCACTGCCCTACCCGGCCAGGTTCCGGCCCGCAATCTGGCGCGCCGCCTGCTCGACGCCGACATGCAACTGCTGGCCAACCATGACTATCCGGGCTTGTCCCGCGCCCTGGATGCCGAAGTAGAGGACGTCCAGGAGGCCTTCCGCCTGGTTCTGTCCTTGCAGCCCCGCCCGGGCGAAACCCTGCTGCCACAGCAGGAATTGAGCGTGATTCCGGACGTGGTCGCCTGGCACGCTGACGGCCAATGGCGGGTTGCACTGAATCCGGCCACCACGCCGCGCCTGGCCATCAACAGCAGCTACGAGCGGGTTGTCGCCGACAGCAGCGGCGAAGCGGCGCAACCCCTGCGCGACATGCTGCAGGAAGCGCGCTGGCTGACCCGCGGCCTGTCGATGCGCTACGACACCCTGCTGCGCACCGCACGCGTCATCATCGAGCGTCAGGCTGCCTTCCTGGTCAGTGGTGACGAGTGCATGGCGCCGTTGACCCTGAAGGAAGTGGCCGAGCTGATCGGCATGCACGAGTCCACCGTTTCGCGGATCACCTCCGGCAAGTACCTCCAGACCCCGCGCGGCACCTTTGAATTGAAGCACTTCTTCGCTGTGCGCCTGGAAGGCGCCAGCGTCTCCGGCCAGGCGGTCAAAGCCATGGTCAAGCGCCTGATCGATGCCGAACCGGTGGCCCGCCCGCTGGCCGACGAGGCCATTGCCGGCCTGTTGTCGCGCCAGGGAGTGAACATTGCACGCCGGACCGTCGCAAAATACCGCGAACAGCTTGATATCGCCCCGGCCCGCGAACGTCGCCGCCAGAGCAGCAAGCCCCAGCTGGCCCGTGTGGGCTGAGACCAAGGATTCCCATGAACAAGCTCACCGTAGTGCTGGTCGACGACCATGAAGGCTTCATCAACGCTGCCATGCGCCATTTCCGCAAGATCGACTGGCTGGAAGTAGTCGGCAGCGCCGCCAATGGACTGGAAGCGATCGAGCGCTCCGAAACGCTGCGTCCGCAGGTCGTGCTGATGGATCTGGCCATGCCGGAAATGGGCGGCTTGCAGGCAACGCGCCTGATCAAGACCCAGGACCAGCCGCCGTACATCGTGATCGCCAGTCACTTCGATGACGCAGAGCACCGCGAACATGCACTGCGCGCCGGTGCCGATAATTTTGTCAGCAAGCTGTCCTACATCCAGGAAGTGATGCCGATCCTGGAAGGACTCAAGGTACAAGAAGATGAGTGAATCACGCATTCTGGTGATCGACGCCGACGGCATGCGCGCCGAGCGCACCTTGGCCCTGCTCGAGTTCATGGACTTCAACCCGCGCTGGGTCAGCGAAGCGCAGGACATCGACATCAGTCGCCATCGCAGCAACGACTGGATGGCGGTGGTGGTCGGTGCGCTTGAAGATGCCGACCGTGCTGCTGGCTTTTTCACCTGGTTGGCGGGCACCTCGCTGCCGCCGCCGATCCTGTTGGCCGAAGGCGATCCGCTGGCTTTCTCGCGCCACTACGGCCTGCACGAAGCCAATGTCTGGCCGCTGGAGCAGCCGATGCGCCACGCGCAGATGGAAACGCTGCTGCGCCGGGCCAGCCTGAAACGACTGGACGCCGAACACCAGGCCGACAACGCCGGCGACAGCGGCCCGACCGGGCACAGCCCGGCGGTCACCGAGCTGCGCCAGCTGATCGAGCAGGTCTCCAATTTCGATACCACCGTGTTGGTGCTCGGCGAGTCAGGCACCGGCAAGGAAGTAGTCTCGCGCGCCATCCATCAGCGCTCGCCGCGCCGCGACGGACCATTCATCGCCATCAACTGCGGCGCGATTCCGCCGGATCTGCTGGAAAGCGAATTGTTCGGCCACGAAAAAGGCGCCTTCACCGGCGCGCTGAGTGCACGCAAAGGCCGCTTTGAAATGGCCGAAGGCGGCACCCTGCTGCTGGACGAAATCGGCGACATGAGCCTGCCGATGCAGGTCAAGTTGCTGCGCGTACTGCAGGAGCGCAGCTTCGAGCGCGTTGGCGGCAACCAGACCATCCGCTGCAATGTGCGGGTTATCGCCGCTACCCACCGCGACCTGGAATCGCGCATCGCCGATGGCAAGTTCCGCGAGGATCTGTTCTATCGCCTCAATGTATTCCCGATCGACGTGCCCGCCCTGCGTGAGCGTGCCAGCGATCTTCCTGTATTGGTTGAGACCATTGCCACCCAGTTGGCTCGCACCGGCCGTGGCGAAGTCCGCTTTGCTCCGGAAGCGCTGCAGGCGTTGGCCAGTTACGCCTGGCCGGGCAATGTGCGTGAGCTGACCAATCTGGTTGAGCGCCTGGCGGTGTTGCATCCCGGCGGCACCGTTCGTGTACAGGATCTTCCCAGCCGGTACCGTGGGGACCAGGCAAATCTGGCCACTGCAGCGGGCAGCGACGACGAGCGGCCGATGCTGCTTGGCAAGCTGGCCGCAACACCTGCGCAAGCTGCCAATCAAGCCACAGGCTTGATCAGCAAGATCACCGCGCCGGAAAGCAGCAACCAATTGCCCAGCGAAGGCATGGACCTGCGTGACCACATGGCCAGCATCGAGCTGAACCTGATCACTGAAGCACTGGAGCGCACCCAGGGCGTCGTCGCCCATGCCGCGCAACTGCTCGGCCTGCGGCGCACCACCCTGGTCGAAAAGCTCCGCAAGTACGGTATCGAGCGCGATTCTGCCGAAGCCACCGGCCCGTAAGCCATTTCAGCCGGCGAAACACTCGCCGGCCAGATCCCTCATCCACTACGCTGCGATGCACGCTTACGTGCGTCGGTGATGCGTGCTGCCCCCACCACGGCACGAGTCTTGCAGCGTCCGCACCAACACTCGCCGTCCTGCCTGCATATGAAGCCTGCCGTCAATGCAATGAAAGCCGTCATCCTTGCCGGAGGCCTGGGTACCCGCATCAGCGAGGAATCCCACCTGCGCCCAAAGCCAATGATCGAGATCGGCGGCAAGCCGATCATCTGGCACATCATGAAGCTCTATACCCACTTCGGCATCACCGATTTCGTGGTGTGTCTTGGCTACAAGGGCTATGTGATCAAGGAGTATTTCGCCAACTACTTCCTGCACATGTCCGATGTCACCTTCGACATGGCAGAGAACCGGATGCAGATCCACAACCGCAACGCCGAACCCTGGCGGGTGACGCTGGTGGATACCGGCGACAGCACTTCGACCGGCGGACGCTTGAAGCGCGCGCGTGAGTACCTGGGCAACGACACCTTCTGTCTTACCTACGGCGACGGTGTCGCCGACATCGACATCGCTGGCCTGATCGACTTCCATCGCAGCCATGGCCGCATGGCAACCGTGACCGCGGTGCAACCACCGGGCCGATTTGGAGCGCTGGACGTCAACGGCTCGCATGTCAGCGGCTTCAAGGAAAAGCCGCTAGGTGACGGCGCCTGGATCAATGGCGGCTTCTTCGTGCTGGAGCCAGGCGTATTCGACTACATCGACGGCGACACCACCACCTGGGAGCTGGAGCCGATGCGGCGGCTGGCCGAAGAAGGCCAGCTGATGTCCTTTCTGCATCACGGCTTCTGGCAGCCGATGGATACCCTGCGCGACAAGAGCCTGCTCGAAGAGCGCTGGTCACAGGGCAAGGCGGAGTGGAAGCTGTGGCAGTGAATCGGGACTTCTGGCGTGGCCGGCGGGTCTTTCTCACCGGCCATACCGGCTTCAAAGGTGGCTGGCTGGCACTGTGGCTGCAGCATATGGGCGCCCAGGTGCAGGGCTATGCCCTACCCGCTTGCGACGGCCCATCAATGTGGCAGGCGACTCGGCTTGGCGCGCTGATCGACAGTGAACTGGCCGACATCCGTGATGCCGAGCGCCTGAGCGCCGTACTGGCCAGGCAGCAACCCGAGCTGGTGTTGCACCTTGCCGCGCAGCCGCTGGTACGTGCGTCGTACCGGACCCCGGTTGACACCTGGACAACCAATGTCAGCGGCACGCTCAACCTGCTGGAAGCAGTGCGCAGATGCGACAGCGTCCGTGCGGTGCTGGTCGTCACCTCCGACAAGTGCTATGACAACCGCGAATGGGTATGGCCATACCGCGAGCAGGATGCGCTGGGTGGACACGACCCTTACAGCAGCAGCAAAGCTGCCGTTGAGTTGTTGTGCGCGTCCTGGCGTGCTTCCTACCTGCAGGCGCGAGGTGTCGCGCTGGCCACCGCACGCGCCGGCAACGTCATCGGCGGCGGCGACTGGTCGCCCGAACGCCTGCTACCCGACATCCTGCGCCAGTGGCAACAGCAACAACCTGTAACCCTGCGCTATCCCGGCGCCACCCGTCCGTGGCAGCACGTGCTTGAACCCTTGCACGGCTATCTATTGCTGGCACAGGCGCTGCTACAGCAGCAGGGAGGCGCGGATTCTGCCTGGAACTTCGGTCCGGATGCGGATGATGTCGCCACTGTCGGCACTGTCGTCGAGCAACTCGCGAAACTCTGGCCCGGCGAAGCAGACTGGCAAGTCGATGCCGCGCCGCAACCACACGAAGCAGGCTTATTGGCGCTGGATTCGGCCAAGGCACGGCACTTGCTTTCATGGAAACCATGCTGGTCGCTGCCACAGGCACTTGCTCAGACCGTGCGCTGGCATCAGGCATGGCAGGCCGACGCAGACATGCAGCAACACACCCTTACCCAGATTGAAGATTTCCAGAACAGCACGCAATGAATCACGATGAACTCCAACTGCGCCATCAGATTGCCGAACTGGTAGGGCAGTACGCCGACCGCCACCTGGCCCCGTCCGCCTTTGTCCCGGGCAGCGGCACGGTAGCGCCATCGGGCAAGGTGATCGGTGCCACCGAGCTGAAGTCGATGATGGAGGCAGTGCTGGATGGCTGGCTGACCACCGGCCGCTTCAACGACGCCTTCGAGAAGAAGCTGTCGCGCTACCTCGGCATACGCAATGTGTTGACCACCAATTCGGGTTCTTCGGCCAACCTGTTGGCATTCTCCACGCTGACCTCGCCGCGCTTGGGCGAACGCGCCATCGGCAAGGGCGATGAGGTGATTGGCGTCGCCGCGGGCTTCCCGACCACGGTCAACCCGATTCTCCAGTGTGGCGCCGTACCGGTGTTCGTCGACGTCGAACTTGGCACCTACAATGTCAACGCCGAGTTGATCGAAGCAGCCATCACCCCGCGCACCCGCGCGATCATGCTCGCCCACACCTTGGGCAATCCGTTCAACCTGGGCGTGGTACGCGAACTGTGTGACCGCTATGGCCTGTGGTTGATCGAGGATTGCTGCGACGCACTCGGCTCTACCTACAACGGCAAACTGGTCGGCAGCTTCGGCGATATCGGCACACTGAGCTTCTACCCGGCTCACCACATCACCATGGGTGAAGGTGGCGCGGTGTTCACTGGCTCTCCGCGACTGAAGCGGATCATTGAATCGTTCCGCGATTGGGGCCGCGACTGCTACTGCGCGCCCGGCACCGACAACACCTGCGGGCAGCGCTTTGACTGGCAGCTCGGTGGACTGCCCGAAGGCTACGACCACAAGTACACCTACTCGCACCTTGGCTACAACCTGAAGATCACCGACATGCAGGCCGCCTGTGCGTTGGCACAGATGGACCGCCTGGAAGGCTTCATCGCCGCGCGCAAACGCAACTTCGCTTGGTTGCATGAACGCCTTTCGGGCAGCACCGAACAGTTGGTTCTTCCGCATGCCACACCCGGCAGCGACCCGTCATGGTTCGGCTTCCCGATCACCCTGCGTGATGGCTGCGGCGTCCTGCGCGAAGATCTGCTACGTCATCTGGACAGCCACAAGATCGGAACCCGCCTGCTGTTTGCCGGCAACCTGACCCGCCAGCCTTACATGCAGGGCCAGAACTACAGGGTCAGCGGCGAGCTGCCGGTGACCGACAAGGTCATGAAAGACACCTTCTGGATCGGCCTGTGGCCGGGCCTGAGCGAAGACCACCTTGAACACGCCGCAAGCCAGATCGAAAACTGGCTTAAAAAAGGAACACAGCGATGAATGATGCACGCTCCCCATCTGCACCAGAGGCCTTGTTCGACCGGCCGCTGTTCGTGCTGGAGATGGCCAACAACCATATGGGCGACGTGGCCCACGGTGTCGCGCTGATCCGTGCCTTTGCCGACGTTTGTCGTGACTTCCCGTTCCGCTTTGCCTTCAAGTTGCAGTACCGCGACCTGGATACGTTCATCCACCCGGCAATGCGTGGACGCGACGACCTGAAGTACATCAAGCGTTTCAGCGAGACACGGCTGTCACGTGCACAATTTGATGCGCTGGTCGCCGAGATCCGCAATTGCGGATTCCTGTGCCTGTCCACGCCGTTTGACGAGGCTTCGGTCGCAGTGATCGAAGCGCAGGATCTGGATGCGATCAAGATCGCCAGCTGCTCCATGAGCGATTGGCCCCTGCTGGAGCGCGTCGTGCAGACACAGCGCCCACTGATCGTTTCAACCGCGGGCTCGACGCTGGAGGAGCTGGACCGACTGGTCAGCTTCCTCACCCATCGCCAGAAGGACTTCGCCATCCTGCACTGCGTTGGCGAGTACCCCACCGCCGATGCCAACATGCATCTGTCGCAGGTGGATTTCCTGCGCCGCCGCTATCCGGGCGTGCGGGTCGGCTTCTCTACCCACGAAAACCCCGACAACACCGATATCGTCAAGATCGCATTGGCCAAGGGCGCGCGGATTTTCGAGAAGCACGTTGGTCTTCCTACCGATCAGTATCCCCTCAACGCCTACTCGGCCTCCCCCGAACAGGTGCGTCGCTGGTTGCAGGCGGCACAGCAGACCCTGCTGCTGTGCGGTGAAGGCGATAACCGCCTGCCATTCAACGCCTCCGAGAGCGCCAGCTTGCGTTCACTCCGCCGCGGCGTGTTCACCCGTCGCCCGATCGCTGCCGGCGAGGTTGTGCAAGCCGCTGACGTGTACTTCGCCTTCCCTCCCGAGGATGGCCAGTACACCGCCAACGACTGGTCAAAGTACGCCAGCTTCACCGCCACCCATGACATCGCCGCCGATGCCGGACTGGGGCCGGCCAACAGCGATCGCCGCGACACCCGCGACAAGGTCTGGGACATCGTCCAGGACGTACGCGCACAGCTTGCTGGCAGCCACGTGGTGGTGCCGGGCCGGGTAGATCTGGAGATCTCGCACCACTACGGGCTTGAGCGCTTCCACGAGGTGGGCATGGCCATGCTTACCGTGGTCAATCGCGGCTATTGCAAGAAACTGCTGATGCTGTTGCCCGGTCAGCTGCATCCAGAGCAGTACCACCAGCGCAAGGAAGAAACCTTCCATGTGTTGCATGGCGAACTGGTACTGAAGCTCGATGGTGTGGAGCGCCAATGCAAGCCTGGCGATGTGGTCACCGTTGAACCTGAAGTGCGCCACGCCTTCCACAGCGATGGCGGCGCCATCATCGAAGAACTGTCATCCACGCACTTCAGCAACGACTCGTTCTATACCGATGAGGCAATCAATGCCAATCGGAATCGCAAGACCCTCTTGAGCTATTGGATGGATTGACGTGGCTAGCCCCTATCGTGTTGCCGACTACATTGCCGACTTCATCGCAGCGCTTGGCGTAGGACATGTGTTCCTGCTGCCAGGCGGCGGTGCCATGCACCTCAACGACGCGGTCGGCAAGCACCCTGAGCTGGAAGTGGTTGCCTGCCATCATGAGCAGGCCGCAGCGATTGCAGCCGAAGCTTACTGCCGCATCAACGAAAACCTCGGCGTGGCCATGGTCACCACTGGCCCAGGTGCAACCAATGCGGTTACCGCCGTTGCCGGCGCGTGGATCGAATCGGTGCCGCTGTTGGTGATCTCCGGCCAGGTCAAACGCGCCGACCTGTTGCGCGGGGCGGCACTGCGCCAGAAGGGCGTGCAGGAGGTCGACATCGTCAGCGTGGTGGCGCCGATAACCAAATACGCGATCACCATTGAAAAGCCCGAAGACATCCGTCGCGAGTTGGAGCGCGCCGTATTTCTGGCCCGTGATGGCCGCGCCGGGCCGGTCTGGATCGACGTGCCGTTGGACGTCCAGGGTGCGCCGATCGACCCATCGGCACTGTCTGGCTGGCGGGCCGAGCTAGCCGACGCGCATCCGCTGGACCCGGCCGCACTGGCGCAAGTGCGCAAGCTCCTTGAAGGTGCGCAGCGCCCTCTCATCCTTGCTGGGCATGGCGTACGCCTGAGCGGTGCCGCTGTTGCCTTCCGTAAATTGGTTGAAACCCTCGGGGTTCCGGTGGTCAGCACCTGGAATGCGATGGATCTGCTGCCATACGAACACCCGCTGTTTGTTGGCCGGCCAGGCGTCGTCGCACTACGTGCGCCCAACTTCGCCATCCAGAATGCAGACCTGCTGATCAGCATCGGCTGTCGCCTGGACAACATCATCACTGCCTATGCGCCGCGCGACTTCGCCCGCAATGCGCACAAAGTGGTGGTTGACGTCGACAGCAACGAAATCGCCAAGCTCGACATGCCCATCGATGTGGCCATCACCAGCGACGCCGCGCAGTTCATCACCGCGCTGGCCGCCACCATGGGAGCGGATGAGGTTCGTCGTCCTGCCTGGCTGCAACGCTGCCACGATTGGAAAGCGCGCTATGGAGTAAACGACGGGATGCCGTTCGCTGCTGATGGCCCGATCAGTCACTTCCAGTTTGCCGATGCACTATCTGAAGCCGTTCCCGCAGACACCCTGGTCAGCACCGGCAGCTCCGGGCTTGCAGTAGAAGTGTTCTATACGGTGTTCCGCAACCGACCCGGGCAGCGCGTGTTTCTTACCTCTGGCCTTGGCGCCATGGGCTATGGCCTGCCCGCCTCCATTGGCGCCTGTTTCGCAAATGGAAGCAAGCCCATGGTTGCGGTCGAGAGCGATGGCAGCCTGCAGCTGAACATCCAGGAGCTGGCCACCTTGCGCGGCTTCAACCTGCCAATCTGCCTGATAGTGATGAACAACGGTGGCTACGCGTCGATACGCAACACCCAACGGAACTACTTCGAAGGCCGATACGTCGGTACGGGCCCTGAAGCCGGACTGTGGATGCCTGACCTGCAGGAGCTGGCACGCGCCTATGAACTTCCGTTCAAGCGCATCCGTGATGCTGCCGAGCTGAGCACCGGGCTGGCTGAAGCCATTGCCCAGTCCGGCCCGATGATCGTGGAAGTGATGCTTCTCAATGACGAAGTGTTGAGCCCGAAGGTTGCAGCCATACCTCAGGCCGACGGCTCGATGGCCTCGATGCCACTGGAAGACATGAGCCCGTTGCTGCCACTGGTGGTGCTGGAGGCGGAGATGAACGGCAATACCAGCCCCGTTTCGCGCAAGGTGCGGCAAGCCTGATGCGCCGCGGCTTTCTGTCTGAATTTTCATCTGGGAGATACCCGTGGCCTCGATAGCCCGCCACTGCGTCTGCTGCGGCGCTACGCATGTCGCCCGCTCACCGGCCGTGCTCATGCCGTTTGTTGCCAAACGGGTGTTCGACTGGGATGTGGTGGACGTCACTGCCGAGTGGGGGCTGCGTGACTTGCCCCCAGGCCGTGCCTACGCAGTTTGCAACACCATCTACTGTAACGACTGCACCGCGCTGTTTCTCGATCTTCGCTTCAATGACGAGGAGCTGGGACGTCTGTATGCCGACTATCGCGGCGAGGCATACACGCGATTGCGCGATGCACTGGAGCCCGGTTATGCAGAACGCAACAGCAAGCTGCTGGCTGGAGCAGACTATGTGCCGCAGGTTGAACGCTTCCTGCTGGGTTGCATGCCGCCGCCTGTTCGGATTCTGGATTTCGGTGGTGATACCGGCATCAACACGCCATTTCGCGGGCGTGCGGAGGCTCAACATATCCTCGACATATCCAACCGCCCCTTGGTAGCCGGTGCAGTCCGCGTCGATGCTGCGCTTGCCGCTACCCAACACTACGACCTGGTGGTGCTCAGCGAGGTGTTGGAACACGTCCCACAACCGTTTGAGCTGCTGCAGCAGGTGGTGGCGCTGATGGACAGCCAGAGTGTGCTCTACCTCGAGGTCCCCTTCGAACGCCTGATGTGCACACTGGAGTCTGAACCACAGCGCTGGACCGAGAAACGTCATTGGCACGAACACATCAACTTCTTCTCGCGCGAGAGCCTGCGTCGCCTGCTGGCCCGCTGCGGGCTGGACCCGATTCTCATGGACGTACTGGATATCGACGTTGGTAATGGCCCGGCCCAGGTTTTTGCAGTAGCGGCAAAGCGTCCGTCAGGAAATTGAACTTGAGCTGGAGCAAGGCCATGCATAGCCTGGACATCATCATTCCAACCTACAACTACGGGCACTTCATAGACCAGTGCCTGGAGTCGGTGCGGGCGCAGACCTTCACTGATTTTTCGGTGCTGGTAATCGACAATGCGTCCGAAGACGATACCGCATCGGTGGTCGAACGCCACCGGCGCAGCGATTCGCGCATCCACTATGTGCGTAATGCCAGCAACATCGGGCCTGCCCCATCGGTGAACAAGGCCTACGGCATGACCTCAGCGCGGTACTGGGTACTGCTGTGCGCCGATGATTACTGGCAGCCAGACTTTCTCGAGGCCACCGTGCGCGACGGCCTCATGGCGCACCCGCAGTGCGGTTTTGCTTACAGCCGTTTCAGCCGATTGGTTGGTGATCGGCTGATACCAGAGATGGCCCACATGGCCCCGGAGCTGGACAGCGGCGTGCATTGGTTGATGGACTATCTGTGCTTCACCAACTGGATAGCGCCTTCGTACTGCGTGATGGACCGCCAACGCTACGATGCAGTCGGTGGCACAGCCCGCGCCGCCCAGCGCTTCCAACCGCCGGGCTCACTCCGTCGCGGCAGTTTGGGTGATCACTACAACGTAGCGCGGTTGGCAGCCTGCCATCCTGGCTACGCCGTGCAGGATCGGCTGGGCGTCTACCGCGTGCACGGTGAAAGCGACACAGCGAGTACCGGCCATCAGCTGATCGAAGAAATCGTCTTGTTATACGATCAGATATTCTTTGACAACGATCTGTTTTCTGACAGCCACCGCTATCTGGCAAAGATCAACCAGATTGGCAGGCTGCTCACCGAAACGGGCTTGGCCCGCACTGCATTCGAGCTCATGCGCAACCCGCGCACCGCTGGTTTGTTGGGCGACAAGCGACGCGACATCCTGCGGACTTTCGCACGGACCCTACCCAAGCTGCGATACGACTCGGCAACTCCCCTGCGTGGACACGGACTTCTTGAGCACCCGGAGAACATCGAGCGTCTGCGCGATCTCGCCGAGCGCCCCTTCAACGAATGGCCGACGCTCGCCTTCTGAGTATCGCCGAAGCAATCTGATGAAAACCCATATCCTGTTCGACTTCGATGGCACCCTGGTTGACTCCGCACCGAGCGTGCTCGCGGCCTTCGCCAAAGTGCTGCAGACCCACGCGCTGACGCCGTGTCGTGCCATCGACCCCAGTCTGATCGGCCCACCGCTACGGCCGACGTTGGAAGCCTTGAGCGGACAGCGTGACCCCGTGCTGCTGGACGCGCTGAGCGCAAGCTTCCGCGAGATCTACGACGGACAGACCTGCTTGTCCACGCCAGCCTATGCGGGTTGGCAGGAAGTGTTGCAGGCGCTGCGGGAGCAAGGCCTGGTGCTGTCCATCGCTACCAACAAGCGCCTGCGACCGACGCTGCAGATCCTCGACGCGCTGGGCTGGAGCGGGCACTTTGGCGCCATCTACGCCAACGATTCCCACCCGGGCCTCTACACTGACAAAGCCGGAATGATCGCTGCGCTGATGAGCGCGCTCGACATCGTGCCAACGGCGGCCATTTACATTGGTGATACCGAGCAGGATGGAAACGCAGCTGCCGCCAATGGTGTGGAATTCTGGCCGGTAAACTGGGGGTACGGTGATTTCCCTGCAGCATCCACGCCGCTGGCCACGCCATGGCAGGTGACAGAGCGTTTGGCAGGCCTGCGCGCATGACCACGCGGAAGTCACTGATTGGCCTGTACGACGAACTGAGCGGTATTCCGAAGACCCTCGACGGTTACCGTTCCATCCAGTCACGCCCCAACGCCGGCGACCTCGTCTATACCGTACCGGCAACCCTGCTTGGTGCGGCCCCTGCTGATTTTGATGTGTGGATGTTCGGCGAGCTGTCGCCAGAAGCCTGCAACGAGCGCTATTCGCGCCTGATGTTGTTTCTGCCGTGCCGGCTGACCAGTCCCGGAATGAACAATGGCTGGGATGCCGAAACCTATCGGCGGGTGACACGCTTCATCCGACGGCTGAAAATACCAGTGATATCCGCTGCCGAATCGGTAATGACCGATAGCAACGACTACATCCGTGATTTCCATCGACAACTGCCAGAGCACATCGTCGACTACCTACGGGCATTGTCCGAGCAATGCGTCAGCATCGGCGCGCGCGGCGAGTACTCAGCACAGGTGATCCGTAACCTGGGCATCAAGAACGTCGAGCCGGTGGGCTGCGCTTCGTTGATGGTCAACGGCCCGGAACTGCAGCCAAACCTGTTGCAGCGCAAGCCGTTTGAGGATGTACGCGAAATCGCGCTGGGCTACACCAACAACACCTATGGCGACACGTCGCTGATCAGATCGATGCTGCAGGTGGCCGCCGATCAAGGACACTACTTCGTTGAACAACATTTCTCGTTGCTGACCAAACTGCTGTACTGGCCGCAGACGCTTGAGCAACGAGACTTGGAGAAGGGCCAAAAGCTCTATCAGGGCCTTGCCCAGGTCAACCGCCTGCTGCAACAGCGCCGCATCCGCTACTTCACCCACTATGGCCTGTGGGACGCTTTCTGCCGGAACCTGGACTTCATGTATGGCTCCCGCCTGCACGGCGGAGTGATGGCGATCAATGCTGGTGTGCCGAGCTATTTCATCTCACAGGACGCGCGCGTGCGCGAGGTGTGCGAGTTGTACCACCTGCCTTGGACCAGCGAGGAGGATATCCATGCCCGTGGCATCGATGTGCGGCGTTTCTATGAAGACGCTGACTACAGCGATGCCTGCCGGGTGTATCCTCAGCGCTACCGTGACTATCTTGATTTCCTTCAGCGCAATGGCGTGCAGCCACGCCTTGATGCGGAAGGCCGCGTGGCGTTGGATTTACCGCCGCCAGCAGCGGAGGTTATGGATGAAGGCAATGCAGGCCATACATTCTCTGAGCATGGGCTGACGCTGGTCAGCGACTTGCTGCGCGGTGCTGATGCTGGGCAGTCATTCAGTGACGTGCAGCTGGCCTGGTTCGGCCAAGCCGTGCATCAACCTGGAATTGCCGCCGGACCATCGACGATCACCTCAGCGCCCAGCATGAGCCTGAGTAACCGAACTGTCAGCCAGGATATACAGCGGGTTGCCTCACTGATGCCTGATTTGAGCGCATTGCGCGGTCGCCACCTGATCATCGCCGGCGGCACTGGCTTCTTCGGTAAATGGGTGCTGGCACTGTGCGATTGGCTCAATCTGCAGGGATGGTGCCTGCAGGTCACCGTGATCTGCCGCAATCCTGACGGCTTCCTCAAGAAGGAGCCCTACTATCGCCAGCAGCGTTGGCTGAACTGGCTCTCTGCCGACATCCGTGACTTGCCAATTGCCAACCTGCGCGCCGATTTTCTGCTGCACGCTGCCGTAGACAGTTCGGCCGCCGGCCAGGCCGACCGCTTGAACATGCTGGACATGCTCTACCAAGGCACCCGTCAGTTGCTCGATCTAGCCGCGCGCAGTGGCGTAGGCCGGGTGTTGCTCACCGGTTCCGGCGCACAGTATGGCAACACGCCGCAGGACCGGGGCTGGATGGAGTCCAGCGCCAATGCCTGTGCCAGCCATGACGCGCGTAACGCTTACGGCGAAGGCAAGCGCATGCAGGAAATGCTGGCGGCGATTTATGCCGACCGCCATGACTTCGATGTCGTGCACACGCGTGGCTTCGCCTTCGCCGGCCCAGGCTTGCCGTTGAGCACGCATTTCGCCATCGGCAACTTCGTCCGTGATGCCCTGTACCGCGATGCGATCGTGCTGAATTCGGCCGGAGAAGCGGTTCGAAGCTATCTGCATGGCGCTGATCTGGCCGCCTGGTTACTGTCCCTGCTGGTCAAGGGAAAGTCTGGGGAGGTCTACAACGTTGGTTCGGATGAGCCTGTCAGCATTGCTGATTTGGCGGTACGCATTGGCGGCCGTTTGTCGCCGCACAAACCGGTGCGGATTCTGGGGCAGCCCAGTGGCGAACGTTCTTTCTACGTGCCAGATATCGACAAGGCACGCACATTGGGCCTGGAAGTGTGGACTTCGCTCGATCAAGCCATCGACAGCATGGGGCAATGGGCAGGCGTGAGGTCAACCGGATGACAATGAATCTCCAGCAAGATGAAACACCATGCGCCGCAAATGCCTGCGTTACGGACTGGACTTCCATAGCAGGAGGACGCTGCCTTGGAGTGCCCTGGAAGGTGGGAATTGCGGGGTTCAGTCTAGTCGACCAACAGGCGTTTCTCATCGGAGATGCGGACTGGGAAATCCTGGGTACCCAGCTGCCGTTCGAACCGCTGGCGCGCTACGGCCTGGGCAACGGCCTGCAGTTCGAGCGTGTGTCTGATGCAGGTGTCGCCGCGTTCGATGCGGTACTCCTCATAGCACTCGAACGCCCGGCCCGACCTCGCCTGCTCGTTCCGGCGGAACTGCGCCGGTATCTGTTGGTACGCAGCGCCACCGAGCGCGCCGCTGTAGTGGACGAAAGCACCTTCATTACGTTGTTTCTCCCGTCCGCCCAACCCTTCAACGACGAAAGGCTGGTTTACACAAGTCCAGCTATCGAGTTCCGGCTGCACGACGCAGAGCCCTCACCACTGGCAGGCGGCGTAGCCGAGCCGCGAGCACCGTCCGCCGAATACCGGCCGGACAACTACTTCCGTTCGGCCGATTTCTGGATCAATGGACTGACCGCCGCCATCGCTGCGGATGCCGCAACGGTGCGCGGGATTGCGCCGCCGTTGCTGAGCGTCATCATTCCAACTTACAACCACGGACGCTATCTGCGCCAATGTATCGAGTCGGTGCTCGACCAAGGCGTGGACAACATTGAAATCCTGGTACTGGACAACGCATCCACTGACGCAACTCCCGAAGTCATGGCCGCATTCGCCGTCGAGCCTCGCGTGCGCTACATGCGTAACCGCCACAACTGTGGTGCTGGCCACAACTGGAGGAGCGGCCTCTGGATCGCCCAAGGCCGCTATTTCACTTTTTTGTCGGCCGACGATCACCTCAATCCAGGCCACCTGACGCGCCTGCTGTCCACGCTGCAGAACCAGCCGCATGCAGCCGTCGGCTACTCCGGTATTCGCTGGATCGACAGCCAGGGAAACGCGTTGACCCAGCCGCGCCATCCCGGATACCGGGATGCCAGCTATATCGGTGGGCGTAACGAAGTCGCCGACCTGCTGGTCCACGATTGCTACATGACGCCCTCCGCCGTCATCTACCAACGTGAAGCCTTCCGCAAAACCTGGCGCCCGGCCAAGATTCACGGAGCAGGCGACTGGGAAATGGTCCTGCAGATGGCCGAGCAGTATCCCGACTTCGTCTATGTCAATACACCAGGCGTCAGCTACCGCTGGCATGGCGAACAACATTCCAGCCAGTTTTATGCTTCAAGCGCACCGTTGGCTGACCACCTGACCATCATCGAAGGCGTCTTCGAGCGCGGCACGCAGGATCGACTCCGAGGCCGTGAGTACGATGTCGCCGAGCACATCGAGCGACGCCTGTCGCTGTACCCGGGCGAGCGCTCCTCGCCCTTGGGCAAACGCGCACGGCAGATGATAGACCGCATGGAAGCACTCGCGGCCGAACATGATGCTCCCTTCTTTTCCGTCATTGTTACCACCTGGAACCGCCCCGCCCTGCTCACCCAAGCACTGGCAAGCCTCCACGCGCAAACGTTCGCCGACTTCGAAGTGGTGCTGGTCAACGACTGCGGCGAGTCGGTCGAGCACCTGCTCGGCGCACACCCTTTGCCGCTGAGCTACCTGCGGCAGGGACGCAACGGTGGCCCGGCCGCAGCCCGCAATGCCGCCCATCGGCTGGCACGCGGTCGTTATCTGGTCTACCTGGACGATGATGATCTGTATCTGCCCAATCACCTGCAGACGCTTGCCGATGCGTTGCACATCTATCCGGACGAAGTGGTCTACAGTGACGCGTTGTTTGTTACCGAGCGCATCGACGGTAATACCCGCCAGGTGCTGGCCGAAGAGCGGCGTTACCCGCACGCTCACTATTCGTACGAACGTTTGTCCGTAGACAACTACATACCCGTCAATACATTCGCTTGGCCTCGTGCGCTTGCCGCTGAGGTCGGCGGCTTCGACGAACGCCTGCAGGGACTGGAGGACTGGGACTTCCTGTTGCGCCTGGCTGCGCGCGTACGCTTCAATCACGTACGCCAGGAAACCGTCCAGGTGCGGATGCGTGCAGAGGTCCAGGCCGAGCCCGATGAGCGCCGCTCCGTGCAGGCACTCACGCACTACCCAGCCCTATACCAGAAAATCTACGCCCGCCATTCGGACCTTGACGCCGAAATCGTGCGCAGCGGCCGTGCCGATCGATTGAGGCAGCTCGGCATCTACCCTGCGCAGACACCCGAAACCCTGATCGACACCTGGCGCGCGGCGCGCGTGCCAACGCCGGCGCAGCGTCACCTGTGCGAACGGCGCATGCACGATGTCGGGGCGCCGCCCAAGCTATGCGTGCTGCTGCGCAGCCCGGACGGAGATACCGCGGCTGTTCAACGCAGTATCGCCAGCCTCCTTGGCGACGACGGCATGCCTGAAGGCTTGCAGATAGTGGTATTGACTGGCGGCGCTATGGAGGCGATGTGCGCTGCCATGGCTGACCATCAGATACGGGTGCTGGGTTCGGCCGGCGATTCACTGGAAGCCATCCTGGATGAGATTCTCGCCGGCACCGCGGTGGACTGGCTGCTGCTGATCAACAGCGGCGACGAGTTCACCCCGGGAGGTCTTTTGCAACTGCGGCTGCGGCTTGCCGAACAACCGCAGCTCCGGGCGCTGTTCGCCGACGGTTGGTACCGTGATCAGCACGGTTCACTGGCACCCATGCTGCGTCCGGACCTCAATCTGGACCTGTTGCTGGGCAACCCGTCAATGCTCGCTTCGCATTGGATATTCCAGCGCAAGGCCGCATTCGACGTCGGCGGCTTCGACCGCACTGCCGGTGATGCCGCAGAGCTGGATCTGATCCTGCGGCTGATCCATGCCGGCGGCTTCGACGGCATCGCACATCTGCCGGAGCCATTGCTGACCTGCCCGCCGCCCCGGTTTGACGGCCAGGCCCAGCAGCGCGCCATCCTTGCTCACCTGCGCGCACGCGGCTATGCCAACGCAACTGCGGAAACCATGGATGGCGGCCCGTATCGCATCGACTATGGCCACGGCCAGCAGCCAACGGTTTCACTGCTGGTGATCGTGTCCAATGACACTACGTTGGGCGCGCTTGAGCGTTGCGTCGTATCGGTACTCGAAAAGACGCGCTATGCCCGCTACCAGCTGGTGCTGGTCGACAACGGTGCCGCGGACGAGGTGCGGAACTGGATGCAACAAGTCGAACTGTTGGCCGCTGATCGGGTGCTGGCGTTCGCTTTCGATCCACCTTTGCCACATGCCGCTGCCTGTAATCTTGCTGCCACCCAGGCCGATGGGGAGTTCCTGCTGTTCCTGCGACCGGAAGTGGCGGTACTGCAACCACATTGGCTGGACGAGCTGTTCAATCACGGTCTGCGGCCGGAAGTTGGGGTGGTAGGTGCCAAGACCATTTCCGGCGAAGGCAAAGTCAGTCACGCTGGACTGGTGCCGGGCCTGCTTTCCAGCGGCGGCCATGCATTCTCCGGCACGGCCATCGATGCGCCTGGCTATATGAACCGCCTGCAGGTGGCGCAGCAGTATTCGGCGGTTTCCGATAGCTGCCTGTTGATCGCCAAGACATTGTTCGCTGAACTTGAGGGCTTCGATCACGCCAGCTTCGCCGACGAAGCCGCCGACATTGATCTGTGCCTGCGTGCGCGTGAACTTGGCTACCTCACCGTGTGGACGCCACACGCAATGCTGCTGCATTCAACCGAGCACAAGCCATTGGCAGAACGCGCAGGCGACGAACTGCTCGGCCGCTGGCTGCCAGCCCTCGCCCTCGATCCAGCCTACAACCCCAGCCTGCGTCTGGATATCGCTGGCGGCTTCCGCCTCGGCGAATCCGACTTCTCGTGGAAGCCGCTGCCGTGGCGGCCAATACCGCGAGTATTGGCGCAGCCCGCCGATCCGTGGGGCAGCGGCCAATACCGCGTCATCCAGCCGTTCGAGGCCTTGAAGGCCGAGGGCCACATCGAAGGTGCGCTCTATTCAACCCTGCTCGATCCCGTCGAACAGGCGCGTATTGATCCGGACGTGGTGATCCTGCAGCGCCGCGTCGGCGAGGAAGACCTGCACAAGATACAACGCATGGGCCGCTACTCGTCCGCACTCAAGATCTACGAGTTGGACGACTACCTGCCCAACTTGCCAGCCAAGAGCGCGCACCGTGAGCATATGCCGCGTGACGTGCTGCGTAGTCTGCGCAAGGCAATGGGCTTTGTGGATCGTTTCGTGGTGTCCACCCCGGCGATGGCCGAGGCATTTGCTGGCCTGCATCCGGATATCCGCATCACCCCCAATCGACTGCCGGTGAATTGGTGGAAGCAGCTACCGTTGGTCCGTCGCGAAGACAGCCCACGTCCTCGGGTTGGCTGGGCCGGCGGCCTGGGTCATACCGGCGATCTGGAGATGATTGCCGATGTCGTCAGCGAATTGGCGCAGGAGGTGGACTGGGTGTTCTTCGGCATGTGTCCGGATCGCCTGCGTCCGTATATCGCCGAATTCCACCCGGGCGTGGATATCGCGCTGTATCCACGCGCTTTGGCGCAGTTGCAGCTCGACCTGGCCATTGCGCCATTGGAGGAGAATCGCTTCAACGCGTGTAAGAGTAATCTGCGTCTGCTCGAATACGGTGCCTGCGCGGTACCGGTGGTCTGCAGTGATGTCGGCCCCTACCGGGACCCTGCCCTGCCAGTCACCCGCGTGCGTAACCGACACCGCGAATGGGTGGGCGCCATCCGCGAACATCTGGCCGATGCCGACGCACGTCGCCAGGCTGGCGAGGCATTGAAGGCTGTGGTCCACCGTGACTGGATGCTTGAAGGTGCCGGCTTGGATGAGTGGCGCGTCGCCTGGTTGCCCTGATCTACCCCCCGCCTCCATATGTGAAGACGGCCGCCGGTGCTCGGGCGGCCGTCTTCGTTCAGGTGCCTGCGAATCCACTGCCGGAGGCATGAGCTCAATTTCGCGTGTCGGAAAGCCGACACACACTTCACGTCAGCGCGACGTATTCACGAACATCAAGGCCTTCACGGTTCCGGCACGCAACTTGCAGCTGTCCCATCAGCTCCCCCACACGTTGCCCGGAACCCCGCACGATGTCCCACTCCATCACCTCTGTTCTCTCCCAGATCCGCACGCTGCAGAACCAGGTCGGGCAAGCCGCGCCGATCGGTGATGTGCCGCGCAGCAACGCGATCCAGGGGCTGGCCGAAGGCAATGCCGTTGCCGCGCCGTCGTTCAGCAAGGCCTTGCAGGGCGCCATCCAGGGCGTCAACGAAGCACAACAGAAGTCCGGTCAACTGGCTGCCGCATTCGAGCGTGGCGATGCCAATGCCGACCTGGCCAAGGTCATGGTCGCCTCCCAACAGTCCTCGCTGGCGTTCCGCGCCACCGTGGAAGTCCGTAACCGTCTCGTCCAGGCTTACCAGGACGTGATGAACATGCCGCTGTAAGGATCCGCACGCATGGCACTCGCGCTGTCCAGAGAATCACTGAATCCGGAACGGGCTGGCGCCTGGTTCGACCGTCTGCAGAGCTTGCAGATCACCCGTCGCCTGGGTTTGATGGCAATGATCACGGTTGCCGTAGCAGCCGGCCTGTTCGTGTTCTTCTGGGCGCAGAAACCGCAGATGATGCCGCTCTACACCGGGCTGGACCAGAAGGCGACCGCCGAAGCCACCGACCTGCTGCGCTCCGCACAGATTCCGTTTGAGCTGGACGCCACCACCGGTGCCATCAGCGTGCCGGAGAAGAACGTGCACGATGCACGCCTGAAGCTGGCCGGTTCCGGCCTGACCGAAAGCGGCCGCCTCGGTTTTGAAATGATGGAGCGCGATCCCGGCTTCGGCGTCAGCCAGTTCGTCGAAACCGCGCGCTACCAGCACGCGCTGGAAACCGAGCTGGTGCGCACCATCAGCAGCCTGCGACCGGTCCGCGATGCACGCGTGCACCTGGCCATTCCCAAGCCCAGCGCCTTCACCCGCCAGCGCGATGTCGCCAGTGCCTCCGTGGTGCTTGAACTACGCGGTGGCCAGCAGCTGGAACGCAACCAGGTGGATGCCATCGTGCACATGGTCGCTTCCAGCATTCCTGATCTGGCACCCGAGCGCGTGACCGTGGTCGACCAGAGCGGGCGCATGCTTACCATCGCCGATCCCAACAGCGAAGCCGCGCTCAACGCTGCTCAGTTCGATCAGGTACGTCGTCTGGAAGGTTCCTATAACCAGCGCATCCGCGAGCTGCTGGAACCGATGACCGGTGCCGGCCGGGTCAATCCGGAAGTCAGCGTCGACATGGATTTCTCGGTCACCGAGGAAGCCCGCGAGCTGTTCAACGGTGAACCGCAGAAGGTTCGCAGCGAGCAGATCAGCGAGAACAGCAGCGCTACCGCCGGCCCGCAGGGCATTCCCGGTGCGACCAGCAATACCCCACCGGGCGTCGCTGCAGCACCGCCGGCTACCGCCGCCACGCCGACCGAAACCTCCAAGAACGCCACCCGCAACTACGAGTTGGATCGCACCCTGCAGCACACCCGCCAACCGCCGGGCCGGGTCAACCGCGTCTCGGTTGCGGTTCTGGTGGACCATGTGCCGCGTGCCGGTGCCAACGGCAAGCAGACCGACCAGCCGCTCACTGCCGCTGAACTGACCCGCGTCGAAGCACTGGTCAAGCAGGCCGTCGGCTTCAATGCCGAGCGCGGCGACACCGTGTCGGTGATGAACGCACCGTTTGTGCGCGAATCCATTCCGGTGGAAGCACCGAAGTGGTGGGAGAACCCGCAGGTGCGTGATGCACTGCGCCTGGTGCTTGGCGCCATCGTGGTCCTGGCACTGCTGTTCGGCGTGCTTCGCCCCGCCCTGCGTCAGATCACCGGCACCCCCAAGGCCCTGCCGGGTCCGGAAGATCCGCTCAGCGCCGACGTCCAGGTGCTGGATGACGGCACCGAGATGCCGGCGCTCGCCGCCGACCGTCTGCACCTTGATGGCAAGCCAGCTTTGGCACTGCCGGTGGACGCTTATGAAGAACGCCTGCGCATGGCCCGCGAAGCAGTGAAGACCGACTCCAAACGGGTTGCCCAGGTAGTGAAGGGATGGGTGTCAAATGACTGATGCAATGCCGATGACCGGCGTGCAACGTGCCGCCGTACTGCTGCTGTCGCTCGGCGAAACCGACGCGGCCGAAGTGCTGCGTCACATGGAACCGAAGGAAGTGCAGAAGATCGGCATCGCCATGGCCACGCTCAGCGACGTCACCCGCGAGCAGGTGCAGCAGGTGATGGATGATTTCGGCGCCGAACTGGGCAACAAGACCTCGCTGAGCGTCGGCTCGGACGACTACATCCGCAACATGCTGGTGCAGGCGCTGGGTAATGAGAAAGCCAGCAACCTGATCGACCGCATCCTGCTCGGCCGCAATACCACCGGCCTGGATGCATTGAAGTGGATGGACCCGCGCGCAGTCGCCGATCTGGTACGCAACGAGCACCCGCAGATCATCGCCATTGTCATGGCCCACCTGGAAACCGACCAGGCCGCCGAAGCGCTGAAGCTGCTGCCCGAGCGCACCCGCGTCGATGTGCTGCTACGTATCGCCACCCTCGACGGCATTCCGCCGAACGCACTGAACGAGCTCAACGAGATCATGGAGCGCCAGTTCGCCGGCAACCAGAACCTGAAGTCGTCGAACATCGGTGGTGTGCAGTGTGCCGCCAACATCCTCAACTTCATGGACGGCGGCCAGGATCAGGCCATCCTCACCGAAATCGCCCGCATCGATTCGCCGCTGGGCAGCCGCATCCAGGACCTGATGTTCGTGTTCGACGACCTGGTGGACCTGGACGATCGCGAGATGCAGCTGGTGCTGCGCGAAGTCAGCGGCGAGCGCCTGGGCCTGGCCCTGCGCGGTGCCGACATCAAGGTGCGTGACAAAATTACCCGCAACATGTCGCAGCGTGCAGCCGAGATCCTGCTCGAAGACATGGAAGCGCGTGGCCCGGTGCGCTTGTCCGACGTGGAAGGCGCGCAGCGCGAAATCCTCGCCATCGTCAAACGCATGGGCGATGAAGGCACCATCACCCTCGGCGGCGCCGCGGAGTCCATGCTGTGAACAATGCCGTGCGCTGGCACGCCCCGGACCTCAACGCACCGGCCGGCCAGCCGGTGGCAGATGACTATGATCTGGCGTCGCTGGAAACCATCGTTGCCGAGCCGGCACCGCCGCCCTTGCAGCCGCCCACCCTGGAAGAGATCCAGGCGATCCGCGATGCCGCGCAGGAAGAAGGCTTCCAGCAGGGTCACGCCGAAGGCTACGCGCAGGGCCAGGCCGAAGTACGCCGTCTGACCGCACAGATCGAAGGCATCCTCGACAACTTCAGCCGGCCACTGGTACGACTTGAAAACGAAGTGGTTGGCGCACTTGGCGAACTGTCGGTACGCATTGCCGGTGCCTTGATCAGCCGCGCTTACGAGGCCGACCCGGCGCTGCTGAAGGATCTGATCGATGAAGCGCTGGACACCGTCAGCGGCACCAATCGCGACGTCGAGGTGCGCCTGCATCCGGACGACATCGCTGCGATCAGCAATCTGCTGACACTGCCTGCCGGGCAGCGTCTGGTGCCCGACCACAGCCTCAGCCGTGGCGACCTGCGCGTGCACGCCGAGGCCGTACGTGTCGACGGCACCCTCGACGCGCGCCTGCGCGCTGCGCTGGCGACCGTGCTGCGCCGCGCCGGAGCCACGCAATGACCGCATCACCCTCGCCCGCTCCCGCCGACTGGGCTGCCGCGCGCAATCTGCGCCTGGCCGCACGTCTGGATGGCATCTCGCTGGACGCCGGCGGCGGCCACGGCCTCGTACGCGAAGGCATCCTGCGTCGTGCCGTTGGCCTCACCCTTGAAGCCGTTGGCTGCGAGGCACCGATGGGCGCCAGCTGCAAGGTCGAGATCATCGATGGCGGCTGGGTCGATGCCGAGGTTGTCGGCTTCTCCGGCGACCGCACCTATCTGATGCCCAGCGCCGAATTGCACGGCCTGCTGCCCAATGCCCGTGTCGTACCCTCCTACCGCCGTGGCGGTGTCGAGGTCGGCGAAGGCCTGCTCGGCCGCGTCATCGACTCCGATGGCATTCCGCTCGACGGCAAGGGACCGATCCGCGCTGAAGGCGTGGTCAGCATGGCCGGCGTGTCGATCAACCCCCTGGCACGTGAGCCCATCACCCAGCCGCTGGATGTCGGCGTGCGCGCGATCAACTCGCTCCTGCCGATTGGTCGTGGCCAGCGTGTCGGTCTGTTCGCCGGCTCCGGTGTCGGCAAGTCGACACTGCTCGGCATGATGACCCGCTTCACCGCCGCCGATGTGATCGTGGTCGGCCTGATCGGCGAACGTGGCCGCGAAGTGCGCGACTTCGTCGAATCCACACTGGGCGAAGAAGGCCTGCGCCGTGCGGTGGTCGTCGCCAGCCCGGCCGACCGCCCGCCGCTTGCGCGTCTGCATGGCGCCTACCGCGCCACCGCCATTGCCGAGTGGTTCCGCGATCAGGGCTTGAACGTGCTGCTGCTGATGGATTCGCTGACCCGCTTCGCCCAGGCCCAGCGCGAGATCGGTCTGTCGGTCGGCGAACCGCCCACCACCCGCGGCTACCCGCCGTCGGTATTCGCCAAGCTGCCGGCGCTGGTGGAACGCGCCGGTAATGGTGCAAAAGGTCGTGGCTCGATCACTGCGTTCTACACCGTACTCACCGAAGGCGACGATCCGCAGGACCCGATCGCCGACGCCGCCCGCGCCATCCTCGACGGCCACATCCTGCTGTCGCGTCGCGTTGCCGACAGCGGCTTGTACCCGGCCATCGATGTCGAATCCTCGGTCAGCCGCGTGGTCCAGGACATCGCTGACGACGTCTGGCGCGCGCGCATCCGCAAGCTCAAACAATTGGTATCGGCCTACACGGCCAACCGCGACCTGATTGCCATTGGCGCCTATCAGCGCGGCAACGACCCGCTCACCGACGAAGCACTCGATCGTTGGCCGGAGATCATGGAATTCCTTGGCCAGGACGTGCATAACGCCGCCGACCTGAGCCACAGCCTCAGTGCATTGCACCAACTGGTAGATAGTGAGACGCCCGCATGAGCCCTAGCCGTCGCCTGGACCCGCTGCTGCGCCACGCGCAGGACCGCGAAGATGAAGTCGCCAAAGCCCTGGCCGAGCGCCAGCAGGCCTTGGACCTGCATCAATCGCGGCTTTCCGAGTTGCGCCAGTACGCCGATGAGTACGCCAACGCACAGCTGGCCACCACCAGCGCCGCCCAGCTGCTCAATCGCCGCGCCTTTCTTGATCGTCTCGACAACGCGGTGGAAGCGCAGAGCAAGACCGTGGACAGCAACCAGGAACGCGTTGATGCCGAGCGTGCCCGGCTGCTGCTGGCCAGCCGTGACAAGGCCGTGCTGGAACAACTGGCCGCCAGCTATCGCGCCCAGGAAAAGCAGGTCGCCGACCGTCGCGACCAGCGCGAGATGGATGATATTGGTGCTCGTCGTGCGCGCCTGAAGAAGACCGAAGGCGACGCCGAGGGAGAAAGCCAGTGAATGTTCTTTCCTCTGCCCTCGGGGGTGCCAGCAGCATCGACAGCAGCGGCGCGCGCAGCAACAGCACCGACAAGTCCAGCGACAACGGCTTCGACTCAATGCTCAACAGCAAGCCAGCCACGCAGAAACCTGCGGCCAGCAAGCCAAGCGGCAACGATGCAAGGCCCGCCAATCAGGCGCGCAACGAAAACAGCAGCAGCGATGCCACTACGGAACAGAGCACTGCGACCGCCAGCAGTGCCGGCAGCGAAGACAAGCCCGACACGCCGGAGGCAGCCGACGAGGCGCCTTGGCCGCCGTTTGGGCTATCTGCGATCGTCACCCAGGCGGCGGAACCTGCAGCGCAGGCACCAGCAGCCCTGGCAGCAGCAAATCAGCAAGGCGCAGCGCCAGCCAACCCGGCGGCGACCGCGCTGCCTGCTCTGCCAACGGCTCCGGCTGCCGCCATAGCCAACCCGGCCGCCATCAGCACTGACGAGGCCAGCGCAGAGTTGAGCCTGCCGTTGGCCGCTGCGGCCGCAAACGACGATGCGAGCCCCCTCGATGTCGACGCCCCGGCGCCTACCGCGTTTGCGTCCTTGCTGCATAACCAGGCTTTGCAGGAAGTCCGTGCAACCACCCCAGCCAGCAGCATCACCGCGCCCACCCCAACCCCGGATCTGAATGCCGGCGACTTTGATGAGGCCATCGGCGCCCGCGTCGGCTGGCTGGCGGAGCAGAAGATCGGCCACGCCCACATCCGCATCAACCCGGAAAACATGGGCGAGATCGATGTGAAGCTGCAGTTGGACGGCGACCGCGTCCACGCCAGTTTCAGCAGCGCCCACGCCGACGTCCGCCACGCCCTGGAAAGCAGTCTGCCGCGCCTGCGCGAAATGCTGGGCGAGCAAGGCCTGCAGCTGAGCCATGCCGACGTGGGCCAACAGTCCGCGTCACAGCAGCAGAACGACAAGGGTGACACTGGAAGCGGCTTGGCAACCGGCAACCAGCTGGAAAGCACCGACCTCCCAGTAAGCACCAACCACAACCTGCGTATGCGCGGCCTGCTGGATGCGTATGCCTGAAGGCACACGTAGAGCATGATCCCCTGTAGGAGCGGCGTAAGCCGCGAAGCCGATAGCGTTTCAGATTGTCAGCTTCGCGGCTGACGCCGTTCCTACAGCGATGCGCGCGCGATTCACAGCCACACCGCATTCCAGAAAGGATAGAAGCGAACTGATGCGGCCAGCCCGGCCCTGACCGGATTCATCACGATATAACGGGCAGCTGCCCTTGTATCTTCGTCTTTCCGCAAGGCCCGATCATAAAATCCACGACTCCAGATTGGACGGCCCACTGAAGTCGGCAAGCACCGCGCCGTGTTGCTCTTGATGTTTCGAACCACAGCACTGAGGTTTGTTTCCAGACCCAGTTGGATCAACCCGTGCCAATGATCAGGCATCAGTACCCAAGCCATCAGTTCGGCGTCGCGACAAAGCTTGGAGTGATGGAGTGCACGGGCTGCAGTCGCCGCAAGTGCATGATCCAGAAAGATCGGAACACGAGCGTTCGTAGTGAAGGTGGCCAGGTAAAGCTGACCACGTATGGAAGCGCGGCCTAGACGCAGTGCCTTGTGGCCGCTGTTTGGGTTGATCGGTTGCAGGGGCATGCCCAAAGGGTGAAGCCACCACCCGTTGTTTACCGTCCGTAAGCAAGCCGGTTGTGCGTCGGCGGTACCGACGTCAGCTTCGCGGCTAACGCCGCTCCTACAGCGGCGCAAGCTCCCGCGCCTCGCGTCAAATTCCCGCCATCAGCCCATTCACCTCCTCCGGCACAACCCTTGCATCTGACTGGGCAGCAATCCTGAGGAGCACCACGTGGCCGTTGCCGCAGATAAAAACCGCAAAGCTGAACCCACCAAGGAAGCGGCAAGCAAACCGAAGCGCTCGTTGTTGGTTCCCGCCCTGATCGCCGTGTTCGCTGCTGCCGCTGCCGGCGGCGGCGTCTGGTACTTCACCCAGGGCAAGGCCCACGCCGAAGCCGGCAAGGAAGCCAAGCCAAAGACGCCGGCTCCAGCCCAGTACTTCGCGTTGGACCCGGCCTTTGTGGTCAACCTCAATGGCCCGGCTGACGGCCCGCGCTACTTGCAGGTCGAGGTGCAGCTGATGACCCGTGATCCGCTGGCACTGACCGCGCTGCAGACCCATGCCCCGGCCATCCGCGCCAATTTATTGATGCTGTTCTCGCAGGTTGAGCCAACCCAGATCGCCGACCGCGCGGGCAAGGAAAAACTGCAGGCCTCCGCGCTGGCCGAAGTACAAAAGCTGATGAAGGCCGAAACCGGCCAGAACAGCGCCGACGAATTGTTGTTCACCAGCTTTGTGACCCAGTAAGGCGCCGCGATGAGCATCAATGACCTGCTGTCCCAAGACGAGATCGACGCCCTGCTGCATGGCGTCGATTCCGGCTCGGTCAATACCGCCGAGCCAGAGGCGGCACCTGGTGAAGCGCGTTCATACGACTTCGCCAGCCAGGACCGCATCATCCGTGGGCGCATGCCGACCCTGGAAATGGTCAATGAGCGCTTTGCGCGCTTGTGGCGCATCGGTCTGTTCAACCTGATCCGGCGCTCGGCCGAATTGTCGGTACGCGGTATCGAGTTGATCAAGTTCGGCGATTACCTGCATTCACTGTATGTGCCGACCAACCTCAACCTGATCCGCTTCAAGCCGCTGCGTGGTACCGGCCTGATCGTGTTCGAGCCGACCCTGGTGTTTGCCATCGTCGACAACTTCTTTGGTGGTGACGGGCGCTACCCTACCCGCATCGAAGGTCGCGAGTTCACGGCTACCGAAATGCGCGTGATCCAGTTGATGCTCAAGCAGACCTTCACCGATCTGCGCGAAGCGTGGGGCCCGGTGATGAACGTCGATTTCGACTACATCAACTCCGAGATCAACCCGCACTTCGCCAACATCGTCAGCCCGCGCGAGTACGTGGTGGTCAGCCGCTTCCACGTCGAGCTCGACAGCGGCGGTGGCGACATCCACATCACCTTGCCGTATTCGATGCTGGAGCCGATCCGCGAACTGCTCGACGCCGGCATCCAGAGCGACCGCAACGACCGTGACGAGAGCTGGGCCATCATGCTGCGCGAGCAGCTGGATACCGCCGAAGTCGAGCTTTCCAGCGTGCTGGCCAAGCGCCGCATGAGCCTGCGCGAGCTGACCAAGCTGAAGATCGGCGATGTGCTGCCGATCGAAATGCCCAAGCAGGTGCCGCTGTGCGTGGAAGGCATCCCGGTGTTCACCGGCGAGTTTGGTGTGTCCAACGAACGCAACGCCATCAAGATCACTGCTACCCATCCTCCGGGAAAGCGCCCGAGCGTCCCCGTGATTCAGGAAAACACCGATGAATGACAATCACTCCCCCGAGACTGAAAACGCCGCAACGCCGGCACAGTTCAGCAACCTGCAGGCCGACAACGGCATCAGCACCGATCTGGATCTGGACGTCATCCTCGACGTACCGGTGACCTTGTCGCTGGAAGTAGGCCGCGCGCGCTTGCCGATCCGCAACCTGCTGCAGCTCAACCAGGGCTCGGTGGTGGAGCTGGAACGCGGTGCCGGCGAATCGTTGGACGTGTTCGTCAACGGCACGCTGATCGCGCATGGCGAAGTCGTCGTCATCAATGATCGCTTCGGTGTGCGCTTGACCGATGTGGTCAGCCCCAGCGAGCGCATCCGGAGACTGCGTTGATCGCATTGCTCGCCTATGCCGCACCGGCCGCCAAGGCGGCCACACCGGTCGGCCAGCATGCGGCAAGTGCGCCCGGTCTGTTTGGCGCGTTCTTCACCTTGCTGCTGGTGCTGGGCCTGATCATCGGCCTGGGCTGGCTGCTCAAGCGCATGCCCGGCGGCGCATTCCGGCCTGCCGAAGGCCTGAAGGTGGTCGCCAGCATCAATGTCGGCACCAAGGAACGTGTGGTGGTGGTCGACGTCAATGGCCAGCAGCTGCTGCTGGGCATTACCGCCGGCGGCATCAGCACCTTGCACCAGCTGCCCGAACCGCTGCCGCAGACGCCTGCCCCGGCCCTTCCCAATCTCAAACAACTACCGAATTTCGCCCAGCTGCTGGCACAGAAGCTGCGCAAGGAACCCTGATGATGTCGGGTCAACGCTTTTACTCACGTGGTTTCAACTCACGTACGCTCTGGCAAGTACTGATCGTGCTGGCGATGCTGGCATTGCCGCTGTTTGCCTGGGCCGCACCGGGACCGCAGGTGCCGGCGCTGCCGGACGTCAACGTCGGCAAGATCGGCGGTGCGCCAGTCAGCCTGCCGCTGCAGACCTTGTTGTTGATGACGGCAATCACCTTGCTGCCGTCGATGCTGCTGGTGCTCACCGCGTTTACACGCATCATCATCGTGCTTGGCCTGCTGCGTCAGGCGCTGGGCACCGGGCAGACCCCATCCAACCAGATCCTGCTTGGACTGGCGCTGTTCCTGACTGCGATGATCATGATGCCGGTGTGGGACAAGTCGTGGTCCACCGGCATGGCACCGTATCTGGATGGCAAGATCGACTTCCAGACCGCATGGCAGCTGTCCACCGCGCCACTGCGTGCCTTCATGCTGGCGCAGGTCCGCGAGACCGACCTGATGACCTTTGCTGGTCTGGCTGGGCAAGGCCCCTACGCCAGTCCGGATGCGATCCCGTTCCCGGTACTGGTTGCCTCCTTCGTCACCAGCGAGCTGAAGACTGCGTTCGAAATCGGCTTCCTGATCTTCATCCCGTTCGTCATCATCGATCTGGTGGTATCCAGCGTACTGATGTCGATGGGCATGATGATGCTGTCACCGATGCTGGTCTCGGCGCCGTTCAAGATATTGCTGTTCGTGCTGGTGGACGGTTGGGTATTGGTGGTCGGCACCTTGGCGGCGAGCTTCAACGCGGTGTAGTTGTGGACCGCTGTTCGGACGGACTTCCGCGATGACTCAATGAAAGTCTCGGCTGCGTACGTCCAGACTGCCCAATAGCGGCGACAGATCATCCAGGCGGCGTGCGATCAGATGACGCACGCCGTTTTCGGCTTCCAGCCGGCCGCTGACCTGCAGCAGGCGCGATTCCAGAAACACTTGTCGCTGACGCTCAGCCAGCTGCCGCCAGACCACAATATTGATCTGGCCAAACTCGTCTTCCAGCGTAATGAAAGTGACGCCGCTGGCAGTTGCCGGCCGCTGCCGCCCGCGCACCAGCCCGGCCACCAGCACATTGCCTGTGCTGCGCATGCTTTCCAAGTCCTTGGAACTGCGGCAACGGCGCGCGCTCAGCTGGCGCCGCAAGCGGGCCAGTGGATGCAGTTCCAGCGTGGTTCCCAGCAAAGCGTAATCCGCGTTCAGATCTTCGCCGGCGCTGGGCATCGGCAAGGCGACATCGGCTTCAGCGGTCGCCGGCTGATCGTCGAACAGCGGTCGCTGGTCTTCGACACCAGCAATCGCCCAGCGTGCGCGGTGGCGGTTGCCGGCCATGCCACGCAAGGCGCCGGCATCGGCCAGCAAGGCGCGTGCGCGCGTATCCAGATCGGCCCGCCGGCACAGGTCGGCAATATCGGTGAACACGGCCTGTGCCCTCGCCTGCTCGATCCGCAGCGCGTCTTCGGCGTTGAAGCCACGCACCAGGCAAAAGCCCAAACGGATCGCCAGCCGCTCACCATCGCGCTCCCGTTCCAACGAGCACTCCCAACCGCTGTAACGCACATCCAGCGGCCGCGTCGCCACGCCGTGCCGACGCACATCCTGCAGCAATTGATCCGGACTATAGAAACCCATCGGCTGGCTGTTGAGCAGTGCGCAGGTGAACTCGGCTGGATGGTGGCATTTCAACCAGCTGCTGGCATAGGCAATCAGCGCGAAACTCGCCGCATGGCTTTCCGGGAAACCATAGCTGCCGAAGCCCTTGATCTGCTCGAAGATACGCTCGGCGAAATCCAGTGGATAGCCGCGTTCAAGCATGCCTTCGGTGAGTTTCAGCCGATGCGGCTCCAGCCCACCGTGGCGCTTCCAAGCTGCCATCGAACGACGCAGACCATCGGCTTCATTGGCGTTATAACCGGCTGCCACCATTGCGATCTGCATCACCTGCTCCTGGAACAGCGGCACGCCCAGCGTGCGTTCAAGCACCGCTTCCAGCGCCACCGATGGATAGCTGATCAGTTCTTCCTTCTTACGCCGGCGCAGGTAGGGATGCACCATGTCACCCTGGATAGGCCCGGGGCGTACGATGGCGACCTCGATCACCAGATCGTAGAAGGTGCGAGGTTGCAACCTAGGCAACATCGCCATCTGCGCACGCGATTCGATCTGGAACACGCCGACGGTATCGGCGCGGCTGATCATCGCGTAGGTGGGCTTGTCTTCCTGTGGAATCGTCGCCAAGGTGAAATGCAGGCCGCGATAGCGCTGGATCAGGTCGAAGCAGCGGCGCACCGCGGTGAGCATGCCCAAGGCCAATACATCGACCTTCATCAAGCCCAGCGATTCCAGGTCATCCTTGTCCCACTGGATGACGGTACGTGCGTCCATCGCTGCGTTTTCCACCGGCACCATGCTGTGCAGGGCACGCTCGGAAATGACGAAACCACCCGGATGCTGGGACAGGTAATGCGGGAAGTCGATCAGCTCGTTGGCCAGTATCAGGATGCGCCGCAACAGCGGGCTATCCGGGTCGAAGCCGTGTTCGCGCAGGCGCTCCTCATCTGGAATGCTGTCCGACCAGTGGCCGACACAGGAGGTCAGCTGGGTGATCACGTCGCCGGGCATGCCGAGCACCCGCGCCACATCACGTAGGGCACCACGCCCGCCGTATTGCGTGGCGACGGCTGCCAGGGCAGCACGCTCACGGCCATAGCGAGAAAACACGTACTGGATGACTTCCTCGCGCCGCTCGTGCTCGAAGTCGACGTCGATATCCGGTGGCTCATCGCGGTCATCCGAGATGAAGCGCTCGAACAGCAGATGGCTGTGCGAAGGATCAAGCTCGGTGATTCCAAGCACGAAGCAGACCACCGAATTGGCCGCCGATCCGCGACCCTGGCAGAGGATGCCGATGCTGCGTGCATAGGCCACCAGATCATGCACGGTAAGGAAATATGAGGCGTACTTCTTCTTGGCGATCAGGCCCAGTTCCTTTTCGATCAAGGCCTGCGCCTCTGCTGTAGCACCTTCCGGCCAACGCTTGCGCACGCCACGCACCACCAGCTCTGCCAGCCAGCACTGCGCGGTGTAACCGGCGGGTACCACCTCGCTGGGATAAAGATAGTCGACGGCTTCTTTCAGATCGAACCCGGCGCAGCGTTCGGCGATGCACAGCGTCTGCTGCAACAGCTCGGCTGGATAGATCGCCTGCAACGCCTGCAGCGGACGCAGATGCCGCTCACCATTGGCGAATAATCGCTGCCCGGCCTCGGCAACGGTGACGCGGTGACGGATGGCCGTCATCACATCCTGCAGTGCCCGGCGTCCGCGTGCATGCATATGCACGTCGCCAGCGGCCACCAATGGCAGCTGCAGCTGTGCGCCCAGTGCCTGCAGCTGCTGCAGACGCGCCTCGTCATCGGCACCATGGTGCAGTTCCACCGCAACCCAGCAGCGCCGCGGGAACCATTCCCGCAACTGCATGCCCTCGGCAGGTTCCGGTTGTGCCGCAGGCAGCCACAAGGCCAGCAGGCCGCTGCGATCAATCGCCGCAAGGTCATCGGCCAACAGCCGGTATTCGCCCTTCTCCGCCCGCCGCCGCGCCTGCGTGATCAGCCAACACAGCGCTTGATAGCCTGCGGAGTCTTCCACCAGCAGGACCAGCTTTGCCCCGTTTTCCAGTTGTATTTCGCTGCCGACAATCAGCTGCAAGCCGGTTTCCCTGGACGCACGCCAGGCGCGCACGATGCCGGCCAGCGTGCACTCGTCGGTGATGGCCAGTGCCTGATAGCCATGCGCCTTGGCCCGCGCGAACAACTCATCCGCAGTCGATGCGCCGCGCTGGAAGCTGAAAGCGGACAGGCAATGCAGTTCGGCATAAGCAGCGATCATGCGAACCAGCCCTGCAGCATGAAACCGCCCTCGCCGCCCACCTCGCGCCAGGCCCAGGCCTGCTGGCCGAAGCGGGTGCTGACCCGGTAGTAATCACGGCGTACATCATCACCATCCCACCAGCCACTCTCGATGCGTTCCGGCGCCGACAGCAGTTCGGGACTTGCACCAGGCCAAGGCTGCGGCGTGCGCAGCAGCCAACCCGGCCGTACTGGCGATGGCAGGCTGTTGGTTGTTGAACCTGCAGCTGGGGCAGCCTCGCCACGCCAAGCATATTCGGGTCTATGGTCGGCATGCACGCGCAGCCCATGCACGGATTGATCGCCCAGCCGAGCGCGCAGACGTTCGCGCAGCTGTTCCCACGGCATGCTCTGCTGCGGACGGGTATCAAACAGCTCGCGATGCTCTGGCACAAACGCCGGCAACTGATCGGCGCGCAGGCCAAACTGGCGCACCGGCGCCGGGATCTTGGCTTGTTCCAGGCGGCTGCGGGCTATCTCGAACAACAGGCCTGCATCACGCTCAGCCGCAAGCAGGCCGATCTCCAGCGTGGTGGGTGCCCGATCCTCGTGTTCCAGCAACAGCGCAAACCGCTGCACACTGCCATCGCGGCCAGCAAGAAACGCAGCAAGGTCCGAGGTCAGGCGCCGCAACGGGAACAGCAAGGCCTGCGAGGATTCCACCTCATAGCCGAGTTCGATGCGCAGCTCGAACACATCCGGCGGCTGATACGGTTGCAGTACAAAGGCTCGCTCGCCGAGCAAGGCATCCAGCTGCCGCAATACATCCGGCGCAAAGCGCCGGTTGATGCTGGCCCGTGGCAAGCCCTGCAATTGCTTGACGGTGCGGATGCCCATGCGCGCGAATGCCGCCGAGGCGCTGGCACCAAAGCCAGCCCGCGCCACCGGCAACTGCCCGAGCAATCCGGCCAAACCAGCCTCGTCCACGCTCAAACCATCGCGCGCATTGGCCAGTGCGCGCGCGGCCACCGGATTGGGTGCCAATGCGATGCGGTGACGGAAGCCCAAGGCGTCCAACTCCTGCCGCAGGCGCGCCTCGAACTTCGGCCACGGCCCGAACAAGGCCAGGCTGTGCTCGATTTCGATGATCAGCGCCTGCGCATACTGCAGGCTTACCTGTGAGCTGAATTGATAGGCCCAGGCCGCCAGAAACTGGTGCCAATGCAGCTGCGCATCAGGCTCGTATGGATGTATTTCAAAACCGGTGGCCAGCGCCTGCGCGGTCACCAGTGATTGCCCCGCCTTCAAGCCCAAGGCTGCCGCCGCCGGATTGACCGCATGCAATACCCGCCGTTGGCTGGGCCCACTGATCAATACCCGCGCCGCTTCCGGCTCGGCACAGGCGCGCAACACGCCGTCCATGGCCAGGTGCGGCAATAGAATGCAAGCCCAGCGCATGGCTTACTGCCCCCGGGCAAACGGTAATGGGCGCGTTGGCACCATGCCGCCGCGACACTTCAATACCCGCAGCTGCGCCGGCTGCGCATCGATGGCGATACGCAAGGCGGCCGGCGAGGGATTCTTCGCCGCCTGCAACGGCCGACTGGCGAAGCCCAGCGTCTGCCCCGATTCGGCAGCCACCTGCAGCCGTCGCAAGGCCTTGTCCTCGGCCAGTTGCGGCCAGCACAGCACGGCACCGCAACTGCCCGAACGCAGGCATTGTTCAGTAGCCCACAGCGCATCGCGCTGGTCCGCCGCCTGCACCACCTGCAACTGACGCAGGTCGATACCCGCTGCCTGCCAGGCCGGCGCATACGGAACATGCGGCGGTGCCACCAGCACCACGCGTTCACCGGCCTGGGTCAAGCGTGCCAATGACGGCCATAGCAGGCGCAGCTCACCCACGCCTTCAGCTGGCAACAGGATTTCACTCAACGCGGACTCCGGCCAACCACCGGTAGGCAGCACCTCATCCAGTTGTGCATAGCCGGTCGGCTGGCGACTGGCCGGCAGCGGCGCAGGCCGGCCGCGCCAGACCCGGCGTTCATGCAGCAGGCTATCGAGGGCAACAACCGCGCCCATCAGCCGCGCCGCACCAGGCCACAGAACACGCCTTCGATGGCGAAGTCCTGATCATGTTGTACTTCAATCGGTGCATAGGCCGGGTTGCGTGGCAGCAAGCGCAACTGGGTGCCGCTGCGTGATAGCCGCTTGATGGTCAGCTCACCGTCCAAGCGCGCCACCACCGTCTGCCCGTTGCGCGCATCGCTGCTGCGCCTGACGCCGACCAGATCGCCGTCGAAAATACCGTCGTCGATCATCGAATCGCCCTGCACCCGCAGCAGGTAATCCGGACGCGCGGCAAACAGGCGTTCGTCCAGTGCCAGGGTATCGACCAGCTCGGCATCGGCACCGATCGGCGTGCCCGCCGCGACCCGTCCAAGGATGGGTACCTGCAGCAGCTCCGCACGCGGTGCCAGCCCCGCCGGGCGGATTCCCCGCGCCTGTCCGGTAGCCACCTCGACCAGGCCGGCCTCGCTCAAGGCCAACACGTGTTTGCGCGCCGCACCGCGTGATGCCAGCCCACAGGCGGCGGCAATCTCGGCCAACGAGGGCGCCTGTCCGTGCCCATTCACCTGGTCACGGATATAGCGAAGGATGGCGGCACGGCGCGGGCTGAGATCAGTCATGGAGTACATTTGTACTCCATCTGCACAAAGCTCGCCAGAGGCTGAGCGCCGCTATTCAGGTGAATACGAAAAACACAGCGCCGCTGCTATCTTTTGCAGCATATGGACCCTAAAACCTCCATAAAATCGCATCCGTCCCTGCCCCAGGCATTGCGCAGCGTGCCGCTGCGCACCATTGCTCCGGTCACCACGCTGGCCCTGCTGTTCTTCGCGATTTGGCTGTGGTTTGACGGGGAGCGCCTCGTTGCCGCAGGCAGCTGTCTGTTGTCAGCACTGGCCCTGCTGGCCAGCATATGGATCCATCAGCGCAAGCCCCGCCTGGAGACAGGCGGCGTGTTGCTGTGCCTGAGCACGGTAGGCGGCAGCCTGCTCTCCGCCTGGCAGCTGGGCAGCGACGCACTGCCATGGACCTACCTGACCTTGATGTCCAATTTCTTCATCGTCCGCAACCAGATCGCCACCCCGCTCAATCTATTGCTGGTTGCAGGCCTGCTGCTGATGCCAAACGTACTGCTCGGCCACCCTGCACACCTGCAGGCACTGATCGTCATCGTGCTGGTGTTCGGTTTTGGCTACCACTTCTCCCACCGCCTGCAAGGCGACCGCACGCGTCTGGAGATGCTGGCATCACTGGATGCACTGACCGGCGTCCCCAACCGGCGCGCTTTGGAAAAATCATTGCAAGCGCATATCGATGGCGTCCGTGATGAGCGCTACCGGCAAGGCCTGGTGGTGATCGACATCGACAACTTCAAAGAGGTCAACGACCACTATGGTCATGGTGCCGGTGATACCGCCCTGTCCGACTTGGCTGCGATCCTGCGTTTTGAACTGCGTGCAAACGATCAGGTATTTCGTTTTGGCGGCGAGGAGTTCGTGATTCTTGCCGATACCGGCAGCCATGAAGCGCTGGTCCGGTTTACCGAGCGCCTGCGCAAGGCGGTCTATGAATCACTGCGTGGACCCGGCGGTCGCATCACCATCTCGGTAGGTGCGGCGATGTATGCCGGCGAACAGCGCTGGCAGGACTGGTTTGCGCGTGCTGATGCCGCGCTCTATAGAGCCAAGGGCAAGGGGCGCAACAGCGTGGTGGTAGCGGAGTAGCTTTGGCTTTGGCATTGGCATTGGCTTTGCTCCCTTCTCCCGCCTGCGGGAGAAGGTGGTGCGCAGCGCCGGATGAGGGGAGCTTTTCAGCTGGATAGCGAAGAGCGCCCTCACCTGCCCTCCGGGCATCCTCTCCCGCCTGCTGGAGAGGCGAATGCAACAGCTGCAGAGCAAAAGCCAAAACAAAGGGCCGCTTGCGCGGCCCTTTGTTTACAGCATCAAACAACTGCTTCGATCACGAACGCAGCGGGATCACGCGGATCTCGACGCGGCGGTTCTGCGCGCGGCCTGCATCGGTGCTGTTGTCGGCGATCGGATAAGCCTTGCCTGCGCCCAGGGTTTCAATGCGCTCACGCTGCACGCCCTGTGCGGTCAGGTACGCCGCCACTGCATCCGCACGTTCCTTGGAAATACGGTTGTTCACCGCATCGGTGCCGATGCTGTCGGTGTGCCCAACCACTTCGATCATGGTCTGGTTGTACTCGCTCAAGGTGCTGGCAACACCATTGAGTGCACCATAGAACTGCGGCTTCAGTGTGGTCTTGTTGAAATCGAAGGTGATACCGTCAGGCAGGCTCAAGGTGATGTTGTCACCTTCGCGCTGCACGTCGATACCAGTATTGGCAGTGCGCTCACGCAGTGCGCGCTCCTGACGGTCCTGGTAGTTGCCAACCGCAGCACCGCCGAGTGCGCCGATACCGGCACCCACCATTGCGCGCTGGCGACGCTCGGTGGCGTTGCCGCCGCTGAGCAGACCGGCAGCAACACCGATGGCCGAGCCGATCAACGCGCCCTTGCCGGTCTTGTTCTGCTGCTGGGTCGGATTACCGTACTGGTCCTGCTGCACATACGAGCCACCGGTAGCACAGGCCGAGAGGACGGCTGCCGCCACCAAGCCAATGGAAAGATTACGAACAACAGTAAGGGTGGTCATCTGAGTCTCCTGATAGGCCGGACTGGCCGCGTGGATTTGCCGGGCAAGCATAAACATCACGACGCACTACCTGCGTGATCCTCAACCTCCGTCACAGGTGTCCATTCATCTAACTGTCTTGCACGTTAAGCCGGTGTCAGCGACAGCGCTGGTACGCAGCCAAGGCCTCGTCCCGTCCCTTGGCAAGGTCCACCAGGGGCTGGGTCGGGTAGCTTGGTGCAAGCTCCGCCAACAACTGCGGGAACTGCCAGGGCGCGAACCGCGCCTTCAGCGGCAGCGCCGCCAGTTCGGGTACCCAACGACTGATATAGCGCGCGTTGGGATCGAACTTCTGCGCCTGCGTCACCGGATTGAACACGCGGAAGTACGGCGCGGCATCCGCGCCGGTGCCGGCGATCCATTGCCAGCCCATGCTGTTGTTGGCCAGGTCGGCATCCACCAGGGTGTCCCAGAACCAGCGTGCGCCCTCTTTCCAGTGCATGCGCATGTGCTTGCACAGAAAACTACCCACCAGCATCCGCACGCGGTTGTGCATGTAGCCGGTTGCCCACAACTCGCGCATGCCTGCATCGACGATGGGAATACCGGTGCGGCCCTGTTGCCAGGCCGCCAACATCTCCGGCTGCGCCGGTTCCCAGGCAAAACGCTCGAAGCGGGGGTTGAGGTTGGTGTCACTGGTCTGCGGGAAGTGGTGCAGCAGATGCCAGGAGAACTCGCGCCAACCCAGCTGGCGGATGTAGCCATCGATATCCGCATCACGGCCAGCACTGCGCATGCCTTCCAGCGTATGGGCGATTCGCCACGGCGCGATCTCGCCGAAATGCAGATGTGGCGACAGCAGCGATGTACCAGTGCGGTCCGGCAGGTCGCGCTGCTCGCGGTAGCCGTTGAGCGCACCGTCGGCAAAGACTTCCAGCGCTTCCTGCGCACCAGCTTCGCCCGGCTGCCAGTGCTCCCAGAAGCCGCCGTCCCAACCCAGACGCGGCTCCAGCGCAAGCGCCTGCAAGGGCAGGCCCGACAGCTTCGGCGAGCTCAGCGTGCGCGGCGCTTCGGACAGTTCCGGCAGACGCCAACGGGTCAGCGCGTTGCGCCAGAATGGCGTGAACACCTTGTACGGGCCACCTTGCAGCGTGGCCAGTTCCCAAGGCTCGAACAGCAGATAGCCGTTGTGGCTCTCCACCTGCAGCCCCTGCTCGCGCAGACCACGCTTGATGGCAGCATCACGCGGCTGGGTGGCAGGTTCATATTTTCGATTCCAGTAGACCGCTTCGGCCCCGCTTTCAGCAATCAGTGCCTGCAGCTGCGCCATGCTGTCGCCACTGCGCAGCAGCAAGGCCGAGCCAATGGAGCGCAGTTGGGCGTCGAGCTGCTGCAGCGAATGATGCAGCCAAGCGTCGGAGGCCGCTCCCGGCGCCCATGCACCCTCTTCCTGCGGCGCATGGATGTACACCGGAACGATCTCATGACCGGCTTCAATCGCGGCCTGCAACGCCGGGTTGTCACGCAGCCGCAGATCGCGCCGGAACCAGACAATGGCGGTGGACATGCAGCGGCTCCCGCTTATTCGAATGAACCAACCGAATCGTGGCTCAGGTTGTCAAAGCGAGTGTACTCGCCGAAGAACTTCAATTTGCACGAACCCGTGGGACCACCACGGTGCTTGCCGATGATGATCTCGGCCAGGCCCTTGTCCGGCGAATTTTCCTTGTTGTAGTAATCGTCGCGGTAGATGAAGACGATCATGTCCGCATCCTGCTCGATAGCGCCGGATTCGCGAAGGTCAGCCATCACCGGGCGCTTGTCGGTACGGGTTTCCAGGGAGCGGTTGAGCTGTGACAGCGCAATCACCGGTACGTGCAACTCCTTGGCCAGGCCCTTGAGCGAACGCGAGATTTCCGAAATTTCGGTCGCGCGGTTTTCGCTGTTGCCCGGCACGCTCATCAGCTGCAGGTAGTCGATCACGATCAGGCCCAGATCGTGCTCACGCTTGAGCCGGCGGCATTTCGACCGCAGGATCTCCGGCGACACGCCCGGCGTATCGTCGATGAAGATCTTGGTTTCCTTCAGCATGCGGATGGCGCCGGTGACGCGGCTCCAGTCCTCATCCTCAAGCTGGCCGGTACGCAGTCGCTGCGCATTGATGCGGCCGTTGGAGGAAATCAGACGCATCGCCAGCTGCGATGCGGACATTTCCATCGAGAATACCGCCACGCCCTTCTTCGACTTGATCGCCGCGTACTCGGCGATATTCAAGGCAAAAGTAGTTTTACCCATGGCCGGACGTGCGGCCAGAATGATCAGATCGGTCGGCTGCAGGCCGGCCGTCATCGCGTCGAAATCGTTGTAACCGGTCGGCAGGCCAGTGATGTTGCCGCCGTTCTCGAAGCGGTTACGCAGTTCTTCGAAGGCGTCTTTCAATGCGCCCGGCATGGCGACGAAGTCGGTACGCCCGCGGGCGCCCTGCTCGGCAATGGCGAACACGGATTTTTCCGCAGTCTGCAACAGCTCCGAGCTGTCACGCCCCTCGGGCTGAAAGCCGTCGTTGACGATGTCGGTGCCGACCTGGATCAGCTGCCGCAGCACCGCCTTGTCGCGCACGATCTCGGCATAGGCACTGATATTTGCCGCCGACGGCGTGGTGCTGGCCAATTCGATCAGGTAGGCGCCATCGCCAACCATGTCCAGCTTGCCCTGTGATTCGAACCATTCACCCAGGGTCACCGCATCGAACGGGCGATCGCGCTCGGACAGCTCGCGGATCGCACGGTAGATCAACTGATGGTCGCGCCGGTAGAAGTCCTTGTCGGTCAGCGCCTCGTTGACCCGGTCGTAGGCCTCGGGCGCCAGCATCAGGCCGCCAAGCACGGCCTGCTCGGCTTCCACCGAATGAGGGGGCACGCGCAAGGCGTCGATGCGCTGATCGCTGCGATCGGAGCGGTCATTGCGGTCACCGCGGTCGCGGTCGGAACGGAAACCAGTACGGGCGGACATGAAAAGCGTTATTCCTGCAATAAGGCCGTGCGGCCATGGTAGGTGGGCATTGCCCACCGGGATACGTACAAGTCTGTGGATAACCTGTCCACAACCCAAGCCTGTAAGGGCTGGGGATTGGGCTGGCATACAGAAACAAGCACCCGGCGCCGTTGCAGCGCCGGGTGCGGATTATCGCATGAGCAGCATCAGCGCCGCCCTGCTCCCCCAGGACTTCAGGCGCGGTGCTGGCGCTCGATCCAGACCAGGAACTTGTCGACAAAACCCTGCAGGAACTGGCGGGTGCCCTCATTGCTGATGCTGCCATCGGCTTCGATAAGTCCATCCTTGAAATGCAGGAAGGCCTCCGGCTGCGGCATCACCGCCAAATCGACGAATACCAGCACGTTGCGCAGGTGCTGCTGGGCCAGGGCGCTGCCGATGGCACCGATGGAGGTGCCGATCACCGCTGCCGGTTTACCGGCAAAGGCGTTGTCGCCGTAGGGGCGCGAGGCCGTGTCGATGGCGTTCTTCAGCACGCCGGGAATCGAACGGTTGTACTCAGGTGTGACGAACAACACCGCATCGGCGGCACGCACCTGGCTCTTCATGCGCGTGCCCTGGGCCGGGAATTGGCTATCGTGATCCTGGTTGTACAGCGGGACGTCGCCGATCTGGATGTAGTCAAATTTGACCCGATCACCTGCCAGCTTCTCCAACGCCAGCGCCAGCCGCCGGTTGATGGATTCCTTGCGCAGACTGCCGACGAAAACCGCGATCTTGTACTGGCTCATGACGACCTCGCTCCGTAAGAAGCACACAGGCTAGCCAGAGTGGGCTTCGCAACAGGTGAAGGCAACGCCTGCCATCAGCGCCGGGGGTGCACCATCAGAGGCGCAGCCGACCGGTAAGCCCGCCATAGGCTAGCCGCACCGTATCAAAGCCATACTTCGACTCCAGCCGCTTGATGATGAAATGGCCGCGCGCCATGTCCTGGTAGTAAGCAGTGAACATGGTATTCAAGGTAGCGCCAGCCACCGCGCCGATCACCGGCACCGCCTGCGCGACAAACTTCTCCGATACCACCACGCCAAAGCGCGCAGCGATCTTCTCCACGATCCTGGCCAGCCACTTGCCGGCTTCTTTCGGGCCCAGCCCGAGCAGCACACCGTGACTGCCGCTGACGGCGCTGCCGGCCAGCTCCGCTGACAGGTGCCGCATTACTTCAGTGGTGAAGCCGCGCGCCAGGTAATAGCCGGTCTCGCTGGCGTCGTCCTGGCCGGAATTGCCACCCAGTGCTAACACTTCAAGACAGGCCTGCCGCGTCGCCATCTCGTTCAGATCGAAACCTTCGCTGCGGGCGACATCGGCAACCGCGCGCATGATGATGGTGGTGGACAGCGGCAACTCGATTGCCAGCGCCGGCAGACCGCCAGCCCCTCCCAACGCACCGGAAGCGGCAGCCGCCAGTTTGTGCAGGCGCGGTGATGCCGGTTTGCCGGGCTGCTTGTTGTCCATCGTCCACAGCGCCGTCTGCGCGGCCTTGTACAAGGCCGCCTCGGTCACGCCCTGGATGCGCGAGGACACCGCCGTGGGCAGCTTGCGCACCGCGAACTCCAATGGCCCACCGATCAGGTTGGCCATCTTGGCGGTGAGCGTGGGCGATTCCAGAAGGCTCACAGCCCTTTCCAGATCAGCCAGATCCTGCGCGTTGTCGTGCAGACGAAGGACAATCTCATTCATTGCGTTCAGCCGGCTTCCGGCAAGCCCGCCAGCACGCCCATGAACTGCCGGTAATGGCGCAGTTCGGCAATGGAGTCGTGTACATCACTCAGCGCGGTGTGGCTGGAGGTCTTGCTGACCCCGGCGGCAACTGCAGGTGACCAGCGCTTGGACAACTCCTTGATCGTCGACACATCGAGGTTGCGGTAGTGGAAGTACTTCTCCAACCGCGGCATCTGCCGGTGCAGGAAGCGCCTGTCCTGGCAGATCGAATTGCCGCACATCGGCGAGGCACCGGCCTTGATCCAGTCCTGCAGGAAGGCAATGGTCCTGGCTTCGGCCTGGCCAACCGTGATGGTGCTGTCCAGCACCCGCTGCCACAGACCCGAACGCTGGTGCTGGTTGCGGTTCCATTCGTCCATCGCTTCCAGCGTGGCCAAGGAATGGTTGATGGCGTACTCGGGGCCTTCGGCCAACACATTGAGTTGACCGTCGGTGACCACGGTTGCGATCTCGATGATGGAATCGTTGTCCGTATCCAGGCCGGTCATTTCCAGATCAATCCAGATCAACCGATCATTGCCCGCGCTGTTGTCCGCCATGTGCTGCCTCATGCTTGGGGCCGGCGGTCAAGCGCCGCACGGCCGGAATATCGAAGCGCACATGATACCCCTGCCCAAGGTAGGGACTGCGTCAAAGATCATCAGGGGTCAACAACGGTCGCCCGCGTTTGGCCCGGAAGTAATTGGTCAGGCGCAGGCTGGCCTCCTGCGCCAGCACCCCACCCTGCACCTGCACACGATGGTTATGGCGTGGATCGGCGAGCAGATCGAACACGCTGCCGCAGGCACCGGTCTTGGGATCGGTAGCGGCAAACACCACCCGCGCGACGCGTGCGTGTACCAAGGCCATCGCGCACATCGCGCAGGGCTCCAACGTCACGTACAAGGTGCTGCCAACCAGCCGGTGATTGCCCAGCGCCGTGCCCGCCTGTCTCATCGCCACGATTTCGGCATGCGCACTAGGGTCATGATTGGCGATATTGAGGTTCCAGCCCTCGCCCAACAACGCACCATCGGCACCTACCAACACCGCGCCAACCGGGATTTCATCGAACTCGCGCTGCGCGCGATCGGCCAGCGCCAGCGCGTGGCGCATCCACTGTTCGTCGTTGAGGGCTGGATCAATCTGGGACATGCAGGGAACACGGGGATGGAAGCGGCGCAAGGGTAACGCAGATGACCGCAGCCTGCTGCTGCACGGCCCGAGCGGCAGGCATTTACCTGTGGGAGCGCCGTAAGCCGCGAAGCTGAGCTTGGCCAGCCCCCATGCAACTGCGTCGCCTGGTGAACCGCGTGCTTCGCGGCTTACGCCGCTCCAACAAACAAAGCCGCCCCGCATTGGTTCTGGGCAGCTCGAGTGCTTGAATGAACCGCATTGAGGCCAACGCACGGCCTCACTGCATCCACGAAACAGGCAATTTGGGTGCTACGAGGTCGTGGCACTCTCACGCTGCTGCACCGAAACCCGGTTCCTGCCAGCACGCTTGGACGCATACAGCATTTCATCCGCCGCTTTCAGCACGGCCTCGATCGCGAAACTGCTCTGCGGCCAATTGGCCACGCCCAGCGAAATCGTGATCGCGCCAACCCTGGCGATCTTCATCTCCTCCACCGCCACGCGCAGACGCTCGGCAACCTGCGTCGCCGTTGAAGAAGTAGTGGAAGGCAGCAAAATAAGGAACTCCTCGCCACCGACGCGCAACGGCACGTCATAGGCGCGGCAGGCCTCACGCATGCGCTGGGCGAGCTGCTGCAGGACCGCGTCACCGACGGCGTGGCCATGGCTGTCGTTGACTCTCTTGAAGTGATCGATATCGATCGAAATGACCGAGAAGGTATTGCCCTGACTCTCGAAATTCGCCAGCGCTTCGTCCAGGCGACGGCGGTTACCCAACTTGGTCAGCGGATCAGTCGTGGTGTCCTCACGCAGCTTGCTGAAGCTCTTGTGGATCGCATCAACACCGATCAGCAGGGCCTTCTTGAGCTCTCGCGACTCGAAATACCATGACTTCACCGAGCGGATGTCCTTGGCCGAGGACGGATCTTCCATATTGCGCGCGCCATCGGCCAACAAACGCAGCGGGCGCGAGATCAACCGAGCGCTCCACAGGACCAGGATCAAGGTCAGGATCGTAGCCGGCAGCGCCCTGTACAAGGTGCTCTGCATCAGCTGGGTCAACGGTGCGAGCGTGACCTCTTCGGGGCGTTGGGCGACGATGCCCCAGCCCGTCGAGGCTACCGGCGCGTAGCCAGCCAGCATTTTCACGCCTTGCGAGTTGACCGCATGCCCTTTGCCCGCCTGGCCGGCTGCAACGCGATCGACCACGACGTTCTTGTCCACAAAATCACCGATCCGGTCCGGATTTGGGTGATAGATGATGCGCTTCTGCTTGTCGACCACGAACAGGTAGGAACCATCGACATAGAAGTGCTGGCCGAGCAGACGATCAAGAATGTTCTCCTTCTGCAGGTAGATCGCGCCGCCGACTGCACCAAGATAGCTGCCGGACGCGGACACAATCGGGTGATTGATGAAGACGATGAAGTTGCCTGTCGCCGACTGATACGGCGCACTGATCAACGGCCGCTTCTCACGCAATGCGGTCTTCACCGCCTCACTGTTGAGCACGCGCCCCTGCAGACCCATGGTTTCAGGCGAGGTCGCCAGCACTTTGCCGCTGGCGTCGAAGATGGTGATGGAGTTGAAGCTCTTGCTCATCATGCGCAGGCGCGCAGCTTCCTCTCCCAACTTGGGGACGTCGTCCATATTCATGGCGAGCAGCTGCGCGGTATAGGCGAGCTGCAGCTGGGACGCCTGCAGGAAGTCTTCGGTGCTCTTGGCCAGTTTGTTGGCGTAGGCGTAGTTGCCGTCCAGCGTGGTGTCCACCAGCTGCTGACGCTGCACGGTGTAGCCGGCGTAGAACGTATTGGCGAACGGCACCAGTGCTCCGATCAACGTGAGCACCAAAATAAGTTTTCGTAAATCCATGGATCCCAACGCGGACGCTTGAAAGTGGTGCCGCGAGAAGCCCATGCATGCCCGGGCGCGCAGCTCCCCCAAGCCGTGCCCATTTTACCAGCGTAACTGTCCTGATTGACCGATACCGGTGTCATTCCGCTGCGATCAACTGCACAGGCAACATGTCCGCGCGCACAAAAAAACCGCTGATGTCAGCGGCTTTTCTGAATATCTGGCGGGCAAAGTGGGATTCGAACCCACGGAAGGTTTAACCCTTCGCCGGTTTTCAAGACCGGTGCCTTAAACCGCTCGGCCATCTGCCCGTAACGTACTGCTACCCCGAATAAGGTTCCGGGGCGCGCATTCTCGCATGCCTGCGGGCTTTTTTGTTCAACCCGCTTCGATTGCCAATGAACCGGCCATCGAGGCGCGGATTTTCTCCTTGGCCCGCTCACAAGCACCGCCACAATGCAGGCGCGAGGCCTCCAGCTCGGTCGGCAGGTGCTCGGCCAGGAAATCGATGAATACCCGCACCGCTGGCAACAGCCCGCGCCGCGAGGCAAACACCGCGTGGCAGATGCCCTGCGGCAGCGACCAGTCCGGCAATACCACTTCCAGCTCGCCGTTCCGCACGGCTTCTGCGCAGACGGTTTCCGGCAGCATGGTGATGCCGAAACCATCCTTCACCATGGCCTGCAACAGCGGGAAATCGAAGCCGGCCACACGCGGCTGCAGTTCGACCCGGCGAACCTCGCCGCCCGGACCATGCAGCTCCCAGCGCTGGCGCGCTTCGTCTTCGCTGATGCTCAGGGTGACGTGATTGCTTAGATCTTCCGGCGAAGCCGGCCGCCCTGCCCGGTCCAGATAGGCGGGGCTGGCAACCAGCAGCTCCTGCACCTGGCCGAAGCTGCGCATCACCAGACTGCCATCGTCATCGAGCCGCGAGCGCACCCGCAAAGCCACGTCGTAACCCTCATTGATGATGTCGACGCGACGATTGCTGATGTTCAGCTGCAGCCTGACTTTCGGGTACTGCTCGAGGAATTTCGGTAGCAGCTTGGGAAGCTGCATCTGCGCCAGCGACACCGGCACGCTGGCGCGCACCAGTCCGCGCGGTTCGGCACTGAGCCGGTCCACCACTTCACGCGCTGCCTGTGCTTCAGCCAGCATGGTCTGCGCATGTCGATGCACGCTGGTGCCAACGTCGGTGACCGCAAAGCGGCGCGTGGAGCGTTGCAGCAGGCGAACACCGAGGTCGGTCTCGAGCTGGCTGATGCGCCGGCTGAGGCGCGATTTCGGGATGCCCAGCGCTCGCTCGGCGGCAGCGAAGCCGCCATGGTCGACCACCATGGCGAAGTAATAGAGGTCGTTGAGGTCCTGCATGGATTGAGCCCATCATTGGAACGAACCTGTAAATTTAATCACCTTTGTCCTGTATTTACAAATCAGGCCACAAACAGTCCTGATTGGAGCGAGTCCGGCGGAAGTGATCGCTACGGGCGACGCCTATTCATATTTTAGGGTGCAGCCGTGCTGCGCTGAGGCATTACCCGGCACGCCGGTTTTGTGGGAGCGGCGTCAGCCGCGAAGCCTGCAATCCATGAGATTGCAGGCTTTGCGTAATTTCGACGAACCGGGCTTCGCGGTTCATGCCGTCCCGGTGGGTATCTCTGGGCTTGCAGGGATCGGGGGCTGACGCTTTACCGGTCAGGCCCTGCCGAGCATGGCTCGGCACCACAGGTGATGGCAGTAGCTGTTGCGCATTTGTAGCAGCGGCATAAGCCGCGAAGCCCGCAATCTTTGAGATTACGGGCTTCGGTGCAACATTCGACGAACCTGATTTTGCGGTTTACACCGCTCCTGCAGGTATATCGGGCCCTGCAGGCCTTGGGACTGACACTTTACCGGGCAGGCCCTGCCGAGCATGGCTCGGCACTACATTGCTGGATCGGCAATTCGTTGCTCAGGCGATGCTTTCAGCGCCACCCATGTACGGGCGCAGCACTTCCGGAATGGTGATCGAGCCGTCGGCGTTCTGGTAGTTCTCCATCACCGCGATCATCGCGCGGCCTACCGCCACGCCCGAGCCGTTGAGGGTGTGCACCAGCTCCGGCTTGCCGTTGGGATTGCGCCAGCGCGCCTGCATGCGGCGCGCTTGGAAATCACCACAGTTCGAGCACGAGGAGATCTCGCGGTAGGTCTGCTGCGACGGCAGCCACACTTCCAGATCGTAGGTCTTGATCGCCGAGAAGCCCATGTCACCGGTGCACAGCAGCACCTTGCGGTATGGCAGGCCCAGCTTCTGCAGCACCACCTCGGCACATTCGGTCATGCGCTGGTGCTCCGCATCGCTGTCTTCGGCGGCGCAGATGCTGACCAGCTCCACCTTCTCGAACTGATGCTGGCGGATCATGCCGCGCACATCGCGGCCGCCGCTGCCCGCTTCGGAGCGGAAGCACATCGAATGCGCGGTCATGCGCACCGGCAAGCGCTCGGCGTCGATGATCTCGTCGCGGACGATATTGGTCAGCGGCACTTCCGAAGTCGGGATCAGGTAGCGCGTGGATTCACCCAGCGCGGTCTTGAACAGGTCTTCCTCGAACTTCGGCAGCTGACCGGTGCCGCGCAGCGAGTCGGCATTCACCAGTACCGGCACGTTGGTTTCTTCGTAGCCATGCTCGTTGCTGTGCAGGTTGAGCATGAACTGGCCCAGCGCACGGTGCAGGCGGGCGATCGAGCCGCGCAGCACGGTGAAGCGGGCGCCGGAAAGCTTGGCAGCGGTTTCCGCGTCCAAGCCGTTGTTGCGGGCACCCAGCTCGACGTGATCAAGCACCGGGAAGTCAAATTCGCGCGGGGTGCCCCAGCGCAGCTGCTCGACGTTCTCACTCTCATCCTTGCCGGCGGGCACATCGGCGGCGGGCAGGTTCGGGATACCCATCGACAGGGTTTCGATCTGCTCGCGCAGCACGTCCAACTGCGCCTCGGAGCTCTTCAGCTCATCGGCGAAGGCTGCCACTTCGGCCATGATCGCCGACACGTCCTCGCCCTTGGCCTTGGCATGGCCAATGGACTTGGAACGGCTGTTACGCAGGTTCTGCAGCTCCTGGGTGCGCACCTGGATGCGCTTGCGATCAGCCTCCAGCGATTCGAAGGCGGCCACATCCAGCACGTAGCCGCGCGTACTGCGCAGGCGTTCGGCAAGTTCGGCGGGCTGCTGGCGAAGAAGGGCTGGATCAAGCATGGCTGGGCACTGTGTACGGGTGTGAGCCATAGATTATCGCGCGAACTGCGCCTGTCTGCCGCGTGATTCACCTTTCCTGTGCAAGAATCGGCCTGATCCACACGGTCAAGACCATGTCCGCCCCAAGCTCCCACTCCGACCAGAACTTCACGTTTCACCTGCCCCACAGCAGTTTGAAGATTGCCGGTATCTCTTTTGGCGTCGGTGTATTGCTGTTCCTGGTGGTCTGGCTCAATGCCCGCCGCCAGAACGAGTTCTACCGTGCCGATCCGGCGCAGCCGCAGGCCAACAGCGCTGTATTGGCGCCGTTGCCCGCACCACTGCCCGCCGGTGCCGGTGCCAGCGATATGCCCGATGCGCGCCCGGAAGCCGTGGAAGAAACCCCGGAACTGGTGGAGACAGCGCCTGCCCCGCCGCCGCAACCCATCGCCGAGGCGGCACCGGTCGATACCGCACCCGCAGCGCCAGCACCCGCCACCGCCCCCAGCGACCAGCCGGTCCCGCTGCCAGGCCAGAGTCCTGCCCCGGAATACCCTGCTGCGGCGCTGCGCCGTGGTGAAAGCGGCACAGTGATCGTGCATGTGGATGTCGATGCCAGTGGCGTGCCGCTGGACGTCCGCCTGGTTCAGCGCAGCGGCTCCCGTGATCTGGACCGTGCCGCGCAGGAAGCCGTGCGCAATTGGCGTTTCCAGCCGGCGCAAAGCAATGGCCAGCCCATGCAGGGCAGCCTGGAAATCCCGTTCGACTTCAAACCGTCGCCTTAAACTGAACCCCGGCTCCCCAAGGGCGCCGGTTCATGTCAAAAGTCATTCGCCGTTTGGGCGTGCAGGACCAGACTTGCTGCGTAGACGTTACGCAGAGCCAACATGTCAATGTCCAGCATCCCTCAGCACAGCACAACCCATCATCCAGTACCGGCCCGCCCGCATGGCGTTGCTGCGGCTTGGCTGTGGGGCCTGTTGGCGCTGGCGGTTGTGGGCGTCTTCAGCCTGCTGGGCTACCACACCCTGCAGACGCCTATGGCCGCCGGCCCGGTGTCCATCACCACAGCCGATACCACCTCGGTGGTCAGTGTTGCCGGCAATCGTGACGCTGAACCGCTGGCCAGCAATCCGACCCCTGACTATCCCTCCGCCGCGCTGGATGCCGGTGTCGAAGGCGATGTGATCGTACGCCTGCAGGTGGATGCCAACGGCCGGGTCAGCCAAGCCGCGGTGATCGGACACGAAGGTGGCATTGATCCAGCGCTGGATCAAGCCGCCATCGCAGCGCTGCAGCAATGGCGCTTCCAGCCCGCGATGCGGGATGGACGCGCCATCAACAGCGTCGTACAGGTACCAGTGGAATTCAGGACCGGACGCTGAGTCCGAAGCCGGCATCACTGGCCAGGCTGTCGAAGCCCGGGAACGAGGTCGCCACGTTGGCAACGTCATTGATGCGCACTTCACCGGTGCTGAGCTGACCGGCAATGGCGAAGGCCATTGAGATACGGTGATCGCCATGGCTTTCGATGGTGCCGCTGCCCAGCGGGCCGCCGAAGATGGTCGCGCCATCATCGGTCTCATCCACACGCAGGCCCAGGTCACGCAGACCGGTCGCCATCGCCGCAAGACGATCAGACTCTTTCACCCGCAGTTCGGCAGCGCCGCGAACCACAGTCTGCCCTTCAGCCGCGGCGGCGGCCACGAACAAGGCCGGGAATTCGTCGATCATGTCTGGCACCAGCGCTTCCGGAATCTCCACGCCCTTGAGCTGCGCATAGCGCACAACCAGGTCAGCGACCTGCTCGCCACCGTGCTCGGCGTGGTTCTCCTCGGCAATATCCGCACCCATCAAACGCAGCGCCGCCAGCAGGCCGGTGCGGCGAGGGTTCAAGCCCACTGAGCGCAGGCGCACTTCCGAGCCAGGAATGATGCTGGCAGCAACGATGAAGAACGCCGAGGACGAGAAGTCTGCTGGCACCGAAATATCGGTCGCACACAGGCGCTGACCGCCGTGCAGACGCGCCTTGCCCGGCTCGAACTCGATCTCCACGCCGAATGCGCGCAGCATGCGTTCGGTGTAATCGCGGGTCGGATGTGGCTCGACCACCGAGGTTTCGCCCCGCGCATACAGGCCAGCCAGCAACACCGCCGACTTGACCTGCGCACTGGCCACCGGCAATTCGTAGTCGATGCCGTGCAGTGTCTGGCCACCACGGATATGCAGCGGCGGCGTGCCGTCCTCCTGGGTGTCGATACGTGCGCCCATCTGCGCCAGCGGCCCGGTCACCCGGCGCATCGGCCGCTTGGACAGCGACGCATCACCGACCAAAGTAGTGTCGAACGGCTGCGCGGCCAGCAAGCCTGCCAGCAGGCGCATGCCGGTACCGGCATTGCCGCAGTCCAGCTCGCCTTGCGGTGCCTTCAAGCCATCCACGCCTACACCATGGACGATCCGCTGCGACGCAGAAGGGGTCTCAAAGCGCACCCCCATCTGTTCGAAGATATGGGCGGTGGCGCGGGTGTCCTCGCCTTCCAGAAAACCATCGATATGCGATACGCCATCGGCCAACGCGGCAAACATCACCGAACGGTGCGATACCGACTTGTCGCCGGGTATGGCGAGCGTGCCCTGCAGGGCGGAACCTTTGCGTGCAATCCAGTAGGGCTGGGAACTCATGCGGTCTCTCTAGTATTCAGTGCGCCAGCGGCGCGTCAGCAAACCCTTCTCCCTCCGGGAGAAGGTGCCCGAAGGGCGGATGAGGGTGCGGGAGCACATGGCTGCAGCGAATTGAAGAATGTCGGCAACCCTGCCCTCACCCCAACCCCTCTCCCGCAGGGAGAGGGGCTTTGGAACTCACGGCACGGCAACCGGATAGGAACCGAGCACCTTGATCTGCGCCGAGTGCGCCTTCAGCTCGGCCAGCGCGGCCTGCATCGATGCGTCTTCGATATGGCCGGCCAGATCGATAAAGAAGCCGTATTCCCACTTGGCCTGGTGCGATGGCCGCGATTCGATGCGGTTCATGCTGATGCCGTGGCGGGCGAACGGGCTGAGTACGTCGAACAGCGCGCCCGGCTTGTCGTGGATGAAGACCAGTACCGAGGTACGGTCATGGCCAGACGACGGAAACAGCTGGCGGCCGATCACCAGGAAGCGCGTGGTGTTGTCTGCGTCGTTCTGGATCGGCTTGGTTACCACCTTTTTCAGGCCATAGACGTGCCCTGCACTCTCGCCGCCGATGGCCGCTGCGTCTTCGGCGTTGCGGGCGCGACGGGCACCTTCAGAGTTGCTGGAAACCGGCACTTTTTCGGTCTTTGGCAGGTTGGCACGCAGCCAGGCCGAGGTCTGCATGAAGGCCTGCGGATGCGCATAGATGCGCTCGATGTCTTCAATGCGGCCGGTGCGCGAGAGCAGGTACTGCTGCACGCGCAGCTCGACTTCGCCACAGATCTTGAGATTGGAGGTCAGGAACATGTCCAGGGTGATCTGGATCGTGCCTTGACCCGAGTTCTCCACCGGCACCACACCAAAATCGGCGTTGCCGTTTTCTACTTCCTGGAAGATCTCTTCGATATTGGCCAACGGCAAACCCAACGCCGAACGGCCAAAGTGCTTGTGCGTCGCCTGTTCGGTGAACGAGCCTTCCGGGCCGAGGTAGCCGATCTTCAACGGCTCCTGCTGGGCCAGACAGGCCGACATGATTTCCCGGTACACATGCACCAGCACTTCGTCACTGAGCGGACCTTCGTTGCGGTCCACCACCATCCGCAGTACCTGAGCCTCACGCTCCGGACGGTAGTAATCAACGGCTGCCGCAAGCTTGCCCTTGGCCTTGCCGACCTGATGGGCGAAGTTTGCCCGCTCGGCAATCAAGGCCTGGATGCTGCGGTCGATCTGGTCGATCTTGGCGCGTACATCCGACAGCACCGGCTTGGCGACGGTAAGGGCCTCGGTGACCGCTTTCTTGCTGGCGGCAGTCTTCTTGACCGCAGCCTGCTTGTCGGCTGCCTTCTTGGCGGCAGGTTTGGCTGCGGTGGCCGGCTTGGCCTTGCTGGCGGTCTTGCTTGGCTTGGTCGCCATGGAATCGTCTACCTGTTACTGGCCGGCGCGCTGCGCACGGCGGGAGTGGTTCAACCGTTGCGTTGCTGGAAGTCACGCATGAATGCTGCCAGCGCCTGCGCGCCTTCCAGCGGCATGGCGTTGTACAGCGAGGCACGAATGCCACCGACCGCCTTGTGCCCCTTCAGCGCCAGCAGGCCGGCCGCCTTCGATTCGCTGACAAAGCGCGCATTGAGCTCTTCACTGGGCAGGAAGAACGGAATGTTCATGCGCGAACGCACCGCCGCAGCCACTTCGTTGCGATAGAAGCCGCCGGAGCCATCAATGGCGTCATAGACCGCCGACGACTTGGCAAGGCTGAGCTTGGCAAAGGCTTCCACACCACCCTGGGCAAGCATCCACTTGAACATCAGCCCGGCCAGGTACCAGTTCCAGGTCGGCGGCGTGTTCAACATCGAATCGCGGGCGACATGCGAGCGGTAATCGAAGATATCGGCGCGCGGCTGACCAGCGCGTTCCAGCAGGTCGCGGCGGATGATGACCACGGCAATGCCTACCGGGCCCAGGTTCTTCTGTGCGCCGGCATAGATCACCCCGTAGCGCGACACATCAATCGGCTCGGAAGCGATCGACGAGCTGAAATCGGCGATCAACGGCACGCCGCCCACATCCGGCACATCACGGAACTCTATGCCGTGGATGGTTTCGTTGGCGGTGATATGCACGTAGGCCGCGTCGTCCGAAAGCTGCCATTGCGAGCGCGCCGGGATATCCCGATAGCCACTGGCCTCGCCGCTGGCGGCGATGTTGACGTCGACATAGGGCTGGGCCTGCTTGACCGCGGTCTTGCCCCAGTGGCCACTGACCACATAGTCCACGCGCTGGCCGGGGTTGGCGAAGTTCAGCGGCAGCAGCGCCTGCTGGGTGGTGGCGCCGCCACCGAGGAACAGCACCGCATAATCGTCGGGAATGCCGATCAGACGGCGCAGGTCAGCCTCGGCCTCGGCGGCCACGGCCATGAAATCGGCACTGCGATGGCTGATCTCGACAATGGACGCACCTACGCCATTCCATTCCAACATCTCCGCCTGCGCCTGGCGCAGGACCGATTCCGGCAATGTCGCAGGGCCGGCACTGAAATTGAATGCGCGCGTCATGTCACACCTGTTGAGCAGAACCCCTAGTATGCCGCAGCGCAACAGCCTTGGGCCACCCGGAAAAGGTTGCATCTGCACCCATTCCTGCCTGCCGTTTCAGCCCTGCACGCGCATCAACTCGATGGCTGCAGAAGCCGCTGCTCAGCGTGCGCCAAACAGCAGCAGGGCGCTGATCGCCGAGCCCAGCAGCAAGGCGCTGAGCAGCAGCCAGGGCCAACGCCGCGGCAGCCTGGGCTTTGCCGGTGCCAACGTCGATGGCTTGAGCGCCACGGGCTCGTCATCATCCTCGATCAGGAATGCCGCCCCCGCAGAAACCGGGCCCAGCGGAATTTCCAGTACAAAGCGGTGGTTGCCTTCGAACACCACCTGGTCGCCGGCCTGCAGCCAGCAATGACGGGCGCTTACACCATTGACCTGACTGCCGTCGGCCGAGCCCAGATCGCGCAACAGCACCTTGTCGCCGTGCCGCTCGAAACGGGCATGACGCTCGGCGAAGGCCGGGTCGTCGATAAGAATGTCGCTGGCCGGATCACTGCCAATGACGCGCGGCTTGTCCAAGGTAAAACTGCGTCCATGATGGCGCCCACCTACCCCGCGCAGCAGCACCCGCAGATCTTCGCCACCATCAATCGGAGCTTCGGGGGGATGCGGCACCTGCTCACAGTCGCCCCGCAGCAGCATTTCCGCACCGTCTGCATACACCGAATCACCGGCCCGCAGCAGCGCCATGCGCCGCACTGGGCGGCCATTGACATGGATACCGCGGCCACCATTGGCAACCTGCAGCCAGACCCCACGCTGATCGGTACAGAACTGCGCCAACAGCAATGGGCCGACGCTGCCGTCGCCCAAGCGGACTTGACCCGAGGCGTGGCGCACAATGCGCTGGACACCCGGCATCAATGACTGATCCGGCTGCTGACGATTACTGAAATGGACTTGCAGAGTGCGCACCGGCAGCAGACTAGCAGGTCGTCCGGTCATGCAGAAGACGTACGCGAGGCTTGGACTACGTCGCGCAGGTCCGCACAATGGCGCATCTTTCTTACAAACAGCAGTTCAGGCCACACGCCATGTCCAACATTGATATCCAGCACCCCCATTCCCTGTCCGATGACAAGGCACGCACCGCCATTGCCGAAGTCGCCGAGAAACTGCAGGAGCGCTTCGACGTGGTCACCCGCTGGGACGGCCCGGTGCTGCACTTCAACCGCTCCGGCGTGGACGGTGCCATCGAGCTGCTGCCGGGCGCTGTGCGGGTCAAGGCCGAACTGGGCTTCCTGCTGTCGGCAATGAAAGGCATGGTGGAGTCCGAAATTCAACGCGTGCTGACCGACAAGCTCGGCTGAGCTGGCCCCGTCACACAACTCGAGCCGCCAAGCCGTTACGGTGTAGCTGAACTCTCCAACCCCGCACAGGAGCATCGTCATGACCACCTACGAGCAACGCCCGGAAGACGAGGACGACACCACTGGCGCGCAAGGCCAGGCCGAGCGCTTGACCAGGAAGGTGACCGAGTCGGCCCAGCAGGTCTGGCTGGCCGGCCTGGGCGCGCTGTCACGTGCGCAGGCCGAGGGCAGCAAACTGTTCGATACCCTGGTCAAGGAAGGCCAGGACAGCGAAGCCCGTTCCCGCGAGCAGTCGCGCAAAGGGGAAAGCCTGCGCGACACCGTGGAGAACACCCTGGGCCAGGCCCGCGAGCGCGCTGCCGGCACCTGGGACAAGGTCGAGAAGTCGTTTGAAGATCAGGTTCACAACGTGCTGCGGCGCATGGACATCCCGTCGCACTCGGACATCGAGGCGCTGAACGACCGCCTGGACGCCCTCAACCGGCGCCTTACCCGGGCCGAGAGCCGCGCCGCGCACGACGGACAGCAAGCTGAAGATCAATGATGTTGCAAAGCAGCATTAGTTGAGCAAGAATCAATCACCCGCCAGCAGTACCGCGCCGTAAGTCTCCCTCCCCTCACGGCATCGGATGGCGGGTTTTTCATGCCTGCGATTTGTCCAGGCAGCCAGACCCCGGGTTTCAAACCTTCCAGCAAGCGATAATCCGCTGTTCACCGCGCCGCTCCCGCAGCATCAGACGGCGGCAATCGCTGGAGGTATGCATGCAAACCCCGCACCCGGACGCTGATTCCGGCACCCAGACCCGTCACGCCCTGCACGGTCATTACCCGCGCGCAGAGACCGTGGATGATTTCCGCCACAATCTGGCACTGGTCCACGAGCGGATTGCTGCGGCCTGCCTGCGCGTCGGCCGCGACCCGGCCGGCGTGCGACTGCTACCCGTCAGCAAGACCATCGACGAAGCCCATATCCGCCTGGCCTATCAAGCCGGTTGCCGCATGCTGGGCGAGAACAAGGTGCAGGAGGCCCACCACAAGTGGGAGGCCATGCAGGACCTGGGCGACCTGCGCTGGTCGGTAATCGGCCACCTGCAGACCAACAAGGCCAAGCTGGTGGCGCGCTTCGCCAACGAATTCCAGGCCTTGGACAGCCTGCGTCTGGCCGAAACCCTGGAGCGTCGCCTGCAGGCCGAAGGCCGCTCGCTGGACGTATTTGTGCAGGTAAACAGCTCCAACGAGGCCAGCAAGTACGGGCTGGCACCCGAAGCCGTCGCCGGTTTCCTGCAGGCCTTGCCGCGCTCCGGCGCGTTGCGGGTGCGCGGCCTGATGACCCTGGCCCTGTTCTCCGCCCAGCCCGAGCAGGTCCGCGCCTGTTTTGTGCGCCTGCGGACGTTGCGCGATCAACTGCGCCAACACGCGCCAGCCTGCATCGGGTTGGATGAGCTCTCGATGGGCATGTCCGGCGACTTCGAGATCGCCATCGAGGAAGGCGCCAGCGTGGTTCGGGTTGGCCAGGCCATCTTTGGCGCGCGTGCGTTACCAGACAGCCATTACTGGCCGAGCACAAAGCCTGCTGAATAAATCGTCGACATAGCTCAAAAAGGCGAAGTCAGCCTGCTCTTACGGTCGTCAGGGAAGATAGACTGGGCCCCTTCTCTAGGCTTTCAGGTATGTCGATGTTCTCGTGGATTCTGGCCCTGTTGCTTGCATTGCTCTTGTGGGGCCTGGCTTCTGCATACCTATGGTTGGTCGCCCGCCGTCAAACCGAGCGCCAGCATGGCCTGGCCGCGCTGGCGGGCATGCGCTGGCGTGAGTTTTCCCGCATCGTGCATCAGGCCATGGCCGAGCAGCGCGACCTGCACCCGCTGACCGATGCCGAAGACAACGACCGCGGCACCAGCAGTGACTTCCTGCTGCAACGCGGCGGCCAACGCTGGCTGGTGTCGTGCAAGCACGGTCGTGCCTATCGCTTCGACGCGACCGCGATCCATGAGCTCGCCTCCGCCATCAGCCTGACCGGCGCCGTCGGCGGCCTGCTGATCACCGAAGGCCACGTGGAGCGCGACGGCCTGGCCGAGGCAGAAAAGCAGTCGATCGAGGTGATCGACGCGCGCCAATTGTGGGAGCTGCTCAAGCCGTATATGCCCACCGAAACACGCGAGACCGTTACCGGAATCGCCCGCCGCGAAGCCGTTCGGCACACCGGCATTGCTGGTTTGGCGGCAGTCACGATGGGCCTGCTGGCTGGCATGGGCTACATGACCATGCAAGGAGATTCCCCCGCAGCTACGCCGATCGCCACGGCACCGCGCGTTGTCGCCGAAGCAACTGCCGAGTCGGCAGCTCCGGCTGCTGCCGAGCCTGCCACTGAACCGAACAAGGCCGAGCCAGCAGCCGCCGCTTCAGCGAAGAGCGCCTCTCACCCGGGCGATCTGGTCCAGGATCCGGACGCCGCTACCTTGCTGCGCTACCAGCAATCTGTCTCAAAGGCCCTGGCCGGCACCTCTGGCGTGGTCAGCGGCATCTGGTTGACCCGCTCTACTCTGTCGGTGGAACGCAGTGGCGATGACACCCAGGTGTGGCCATTGATCTGCCAGCAGCTGCAGCGCTACCCGGCGCTGCGTACCACCCGCGTGCAGCTCAACCCGCGCCCGGGTGTGGACGAGCCGGTGCGCTGGCGGCAGTGCAGCACCATCTGACGGTCAGCAGTGTCCAGCCAGGCCATCGGCTTGGCTGGAGATTGAATCAGACGCCTGGAATCAGCGTGCGCCCGGCGCGAAGCGGGCAATCAGGTCGTAAGCGTCGCCGAGGAACATCTGCCGCACCCAGGTAATAGGCAATTCGCCACGCCAGGTCTGGCGGTCGATGACCAGGCAGGCCGTGCCCACCGGAACCTTCAACAATGCAGCTTCGTCAGCGCTCGCAGCCACCGCGCTGATGCGGTGCTGGCCGCGTGTCCATGACACGTTCTGCAGCAGCCAGCTGCCCGGCGCATGGATGGAGAAATCCACCTTCAAGGTTTCTGGCACGGCTTCGGGATTGATCAACCGGCGCTCCAACGCCAGCGGCTTGCCGTCGGCCAGGTGCAGGCAGCGCATCGCCAGCAATTTGCCCTCGCCTACCAGTTGCAGCTCTTCGGCTGAGCTGTCCCTGGCCTTGCGGTGCGCACGCTCCAGCAGCTGGAAGCCGTATTCGTGGCCGCGATCGGTAACCGCCACCTCGATGTCGGGGATCTCAAGCGCGACCTGCTCCAGATGCGGCGGCTGCCGCGCCACGAACGAACCAGCGCGACGGCGGCGTTCGATCATGCCGCTCTCGGCCAGTGCGGTCAGCACCTTGTTCACCGTCATCCGCGAGCAGCCGTACTGCTCCATCAACTCGTGCTCAAACGGAATACGGAAGCCTGGCTCCCATTCGCCGCTGAGGATGCGGCCTTCGATGTCACTGCGGATGCGGTGATTGAGGGTGGGAGCTTTCTTGCCCTTCACTCGGGTTTCCTGAAAGAGATGGTGTCTGGCCGTTAACCGACCTTAGCCCAGTATCCGCGCAAGCGCGGCACGGTAACGCGCTCTGATCGCTTCGCGGTTCACGTGGCGACCATCGCGGACCAAGGCCCGACCGTTGCGCCAGACGCTGCGAAGGGCGCCATTACGTGCGGCGAACAGCCAGCTGTCAAGCAAGGCGTCACCGCTGCGGTTGAGCAGGGCCGGATGCTGGGCATCCAGTTCCAGCAGATCAGCAGCAGCACCCACACTCAAGCCAGCCTGCACGCCCAATGCCTGTGCGCCACCCTCGCCTGCCTGCTGGTAAAGCCAACGGCCGCTGGACAAGCCGCCAGGTGAGAGCACATTGCGTCCGCGCAGCTGCAGGCGCTGGCCGTACTCAAGCAGACGCAGCTCCTCGGCTGCATCGATCAACACATTGGAATCGGAACCGACGCCGAAGCGACCACCGACCCGTACGAACTCGCGCATCGGGAACAAGCCATCGCCCAGATTGGCCTCGGTGATCGGGCACAGGCCGACCACCGCGCCACTGTCCGCCATCAACTGCACTTCCTTGTCGTTGACATGGGTAGCGTGTACCAGGCACCAGCGCGTATCGACGGCGGCATTGGCATACAGCCATTCGACCGGTCGCTGACCGCTCCAGGCCAGACAGGCATCCACTTCGCGGGTCTGCTCGGCAATATGGATGTGGATCGGGCCCGGCGCCAACGCAACCAGCGCCTGCAATTCCTCCGGCGTGCTGGCGCGCAGGCTGTGTGGGGCCAGCCCCAGCACAGCATCAGGCGTGTCTGCCAGGGCTCGCTTGCAGGCGGCCAGCAGGTCCGCAAAGCCATCGATGTCGTGCAGAAAGCGCCGCTGCGCCGGGGTCGGCGCGGCTCCGCCAAAGTCGCTGTGCGCGTAGAACACCGGCAGCAGGGTCAGACCCAGACCGGTTTCATCCGCCGCCGCCGCAACCCGTACCGACATTTCGGCGTGGTCGGCGTAACGGCTGCCGTTTTCGGTGTGGTGCAGATAGTGGAACTCGCCGACGCGGGTGAAACCGCTTTCCAGCATCTCCATGTAGGCCTGCGCGGCAATGGCCTGGAAGGTATCCGGATCCAGGCGGTCCAGGAACCGGTACATCAGCTCGCGCCAGCTCCAGAAGCTGTCGCCCGAGCGTCCACCAACTTCGGTGAGCCCGGCCATCGCCCGTTGGAAGGCATGGCTGTGCAGATTGCCCAGGCCCGGCACCACCACGTCCAGACGCTGCGACTGGCCGTCCCAGGCTTCGCCTGCAGCCACTGCGGTGATGCGACCGGCGACGCTGTCGATGCGCACATCCTGCGCCCAGCCCTGCGGCAACAAGGCCTGGGCGGCGTGGAAACGAACAGTTGAAGCTGGCTTGATCGTTGTCACTGGACACTCTCCGATGGTCGCCGTTATTGTATATACAAATAGGCACGGAGAGGGACAATGCGCTGCGACACGCTATGGCACAACGCCAACCTGATGACCCTGGACGACGCCTCGGGCGGACTGGGCAGCATCCGCGACGGTGTTGTCGCCGCCCGCGATGGCCGTATCCTGCATGTCGGGCCAGCGGCAGATGCACCTGCATTTGAAGCCGATAACCGCGTCGACTGCAATGGCCGCTGGATCAGTCCCGGCCTGATCGACTGCCATACCCATCTGGTCTATGCCGGCAACCGCGCCGGCGAGTTCGAGCAACGCCTGCAGGGTGTGACCTACGCGCAGATTGCCAAGGCCGGTGGCGGCATCGTTTCCACCGTCAGCGCAACCCGCAACGCCGAAGACGCGGCCTTGATCGAGGCCAGCCTGCCCCGCCTGGATGCGATGCTGGCCGAAGGCATCACCACCATCGAGATCAAATCCGGCTACGGCCTTACCCTGGCCGACGAACGCAAGCAGCTACGCGTCGCGCGCGAGTTGGGCGTGCTGCGCAAGGTGGAGATTGTGCCGACCTTCCTCGGTGCGCATGCAGTGCCGCCTGGCCACGAGGCACAGGCCTACATCAACGAAGTCTGCGCAGTGATGATCCCGGCAATCGCAGCTGAAAGCCTGGCCGAAGCGGTCGATATCTTCTGCGAGAACATCGCGTTCTCTCCGGCGCAGGCACAACAGGTGTTCGACGCCGCCAAACAGCACGGGCTGGCAATCAAGATCCACGCCGAACAGCTGTCCAACCAGCACGGCGCAGAACTGGCCGCGCACAATGGCGCCCTCTCCGCGGACCATATCGAACACCTGGACGAAGCAGGCATTGCTGCGATGCGCGCGTCTGGCACGGTCGCCGTGCTGCTCCCCGGCGCCTACTACTTCACCCGCGAGACCGTCTTGCCACCCATCCAGGGCCTGCGTGATGCAGGCGTACCGATGGCGCTTGCAACAGACAGCAACCCGGGCACCTCGCCGCTGACCAGTCCGCTGCTGACGATGAACATGGGCGCCACCTTGTTCCGCATGACCGTAGCCGAGTGCATCGCCGGCTTCACCCGCGAAGCCGCGCGTGCCCTGGGCCGCGCCAATCGTGTTGGCAAGCTGGCTGCCGGCATGGATTGCGATCTCGCCATCTGGGACATCGAGGCCCCCGCTGATCTGGTCTACCGGATCGGTTTCAATCCTTTGCATGCCCGCGTCTGGCGCGGACAAACCGTTTGACCTTCTGTCTTTTCGACCTCGCACTTTGAACCTCGCACTGCTGGAGCACGCATGAGCACTACCTTGACCCTCCTCCCCGGCCACGTTCCGTTGGCGCAATGGCGGCAGATCTATCGCGGCGCCAACGTGCGCCTGGACGAATCGGCCCAAGCCGCGGTCCTGCGCAGCGCACAGGTGGTGGACGCCATCGTCGCCAAGGGCGAGCCGGTCTATGGCATCAATACCGGCTTCGGCAAGCTGGCCAGTGTCCGCATCGAACGTGAGGATCTGGAAACCCTGCAGCGCAATATCGTGTTGTCGCATGCCGCCGGTGTAGGCGAGCCGATGCCTACCAACGTGGTACGGCTGATGATGGCGCTGAAGCTGACCAGCCTGGCCCAGGGCGCATCGGGTATCCGCCCGCAGACGCTGGCACTGCTGGAAGCGATGCTGCAGAAGGATGTGGTGCCGGTGGTGCCCTGCCAGGGCTCGGTTGGCGCCTCCGGCGATCTGGCGCCGCTGTCGCATCTGGCCAGCGTGATGATTGGTGTTGGTGAAGCCTTTGTCGGCGGTGTTCGCATGTCGGCCGAAGCCGCCTTCGAGCAGGCCGGGTTGCAGCCGTTGGTATTGGGCGCGAAGGAAGGCCTGGCGCTGCTCAACGGCACCCAGTACTCCACCGCTTACGCACTGGCCGGCCTGTTCGAGATCGAAGTGGTGTTCCAGGCCGCACTGGTCACCGGCGCGTTGTCGGTGGAAGCCGCCAAGGGCTCGGATACGCCGTTCGATCCGCGCATCCATAGCATCCGCGGCCAGCGCGGGCAGATCGCCACCGCCGCGGTACTGCGCGAGTTGATGCAGGGCTCGGCGATCCGCGAATCGCATCGCGACAACGACGTGCGCGTGCAGGACCCTTACTGCTTGCGCTGCCAGCCGCAAGTGATGGGCGCCGCACTGGACGTGATGCGTCAAGCTGCCACCACGCTGGACATTGAAGCAAATGGCGTCTCTGACAACCCGCTGGTGTTCACCGATACCGGAGAAGCGTTGAGCGGCGGCAACTTCCACGCCGAGCCGGTAGCGTTCGCTGCGGACATGCTGGCTATGGCGATCTGTGAGATCGGCTCGATCAGCGAACGCCGCACCGCGATGCTGGTGGACCCGGCGCTGTCCGGCCTGCCGGCCTTCCTGACCCCGAAGCCGGGCCTCAACTCCGGCTTCATGATCCCACAGGTCACCGCGGCAGCGCTGGTGTCGGAGAACAAGCAGCGCGCCTATCCGGCCAGCGTCGACTCGATCCCGACCTCGGCCAACCAGGAAGACCATGTGTCGATGGCTGCGCATGGTGCGCGTCGTTTGATCGCGATGGCTGAGAACGCTGCCAACGTGATCGGCATCGAGCTGCTCGCCGCGGGCCAGGGCTGTGACTTCCACGCACCGCTGCGTTCGAGTCCGGCGTTGGAGCAGGTGCGTTCGACCTTGCGCGCGCAGGTACCGACCTTGGTGGACGACCGTTACTTCCACCCGGACATGGTTGCTGCGACTGCATTGGTGCGCGCTGCTGCGTTGACGGCTGGCTTGGGTGTACAGCTGCCGGGTGTTGATGTGACTGACAAGGCCTGATTGAAGCGCATGCAGAGCTGGCCGAAAGCCGTGTTGTCATTCCTTCTCCCGCAGGCGGGAGAAGGTGGCGCGAAGCGCCGGATGAGGGGAGCTTTTCGGCTGCACCGCGAAGAGCGCCCTCACCTGCCCTCCGGGCATCCTCTCCTGCACGCGGGAGAGGCGACAGCCAGCAGCACCGCAATCCGTCAGACCAGGCACAACTCACTGCAAGCCGCGATGCCTTCCCTTCTCCCGCCTGCGGGAGAAGGTGGCGCAAAGCGCCGGATGAGGGGAGTTTCCGGCCTTCACCGTGCAAAGCATCCCCTTCTGCCCTTCGCGCATCTTCCCCCGCGAACGAGGGAAGAACAAAGCCTGCCATATCCCAGGAATCACCATGACGAACACCACTGACTGGCTGCAGATCCACCACGGTCACGCTCCGCTGATCGTCAGCTTCCCGCATACCGGCACCGAGCTGCCGGCCTCGCGCGTAGACCATTTCGTCTCGCCCTGGTTGGCACGCCGTGACGCCGACTGGTGGGTGCACGAGCTCTACGCCTTTGCCAAGGCAATGGGCGCGACGACGGTACGCACCGCCATCTCGCGCTCGCTGATCGACGTAAACCGCGACCCATCCGGCATCTCCCTGTACCCAGGACAGAACACCACCGGCCTGTGCCCGCTAACTACCTTCGACAACCAGCCGCTGTACCGCGCCGGGCATGAGCCCGATGAAACGGAGATCCAGTATCGGCGCGAAACCTGGTTCGACCCCTACCACGCTGCACTTGCCGGCGAGATCACACGCCTGCGCGCGCAGCATGAAACCGTTGTCGTCTACGACGCGCACTCGATCCGCTCGCTGATTCCGCATCTGTTCGATGGCGAACTGCCGCAGTTCAATATCGGCAGCGCTGGCCCCAGCGGCGCGTCGGATACCTCCTGCGACAACGCGCTCACCGACGTGGTTGAGAACCTTTGCGCCATGAGTGGCATGTCGCACGTGCGCAACGGCCGCTTCAAGGGTGGCTGGATCACCCGCCACTACAGCAACACCGCAAACGGCGTGCATACCCTGCAGATGGAGCTGGGCTGCCGCGGCTACATGCACGAACCCGCACCCGAGGACGTGGACGAGCACAGCTGGCCCACCCCCTACGACCCCGAACACGCAAGCCCCGTCCGCAACACCTTGCAGCAAGTGCTCGGCGCTTGTCTGGAATTTGCTACCAGGAGAAATGCATGACCCGTCACGACCCCTCCCGCAACCCGCGTGCACCTCGCGGCAACACGCTCAACTGCAAATCCTGGCAGACCGAAGCGCCGTTCCGCATGCTGCAGAACAATCTGGACGCAGAAGTCGCCGAAGACCCGACCTCGCTGGTGGTCTACGGCGGCATCGGCCGCGCCGCGCGCGACTGGGAAAGCTACGACAAGATTCTGGAAACCCTGCAGCGTCTGGACGACAACCAGACCCTGCTGGTGCAGTCAGGCAAACCGGTCGGCGTATTCCCCACCCATCCGGATGCACCGCGCGTGCTGATCGCCAACTCCAACCTGGTACCGTATTGGGCCAACTGGGAGCACTTCAACGAGCTCGATAAGAAGGGCTTGATGATGTACGGGCAGATGACTGCCGGCAGCTGGATCTACATCGGCAGCCAAGGCATCGTCCAGGGCACCTACGAAACCTTCGTGGAAATGGGCCGCCAGCACTACGGCGGCAGCCTGACTGGCAAGTGGATCCTCACCGCCGGCCTGGGCGGCATGGGTGGCGCACAGCCGCTGGCCGCGTCGCTGGCCGGCGCCAGCAGCCTGACCATCGAATGCCGCCAGAGCAGCATCGACTTCCGCCTGCGCACCCGTTACGTCGACGAACAGGCCAGCGACATCGACGACGCCTTGGCACGCATCGCCAAGTACACGGCGAGTGGTGAAGCCAAGTCGATTGCCCTGCTTGGCAACGCCGCCGAGATTTTGCCGGAACTGGTACGTCGCGGCGTGCGTCCGGACTGCGTCACCGACCAGACCAGCGCCCACGATCCAGTGCACGGCTACCTGCCGATCGGCTGGAGCGTGGAGCAATGGCTGGCCGAGCAGCAAGCCAATCCGGAGAAAGTGCGCGACGCCGCAAAGGCCGCGATGCGCGTGCACGTCGAAGCGATGCTCGCCTTCCACGCTGCAGGAATTCCGACCGTCGACTACGGCAACAACATCCGCCAGATGGCCTTTGACGAGGGCTTGAAGAACGCCTTCGATTTCCCCGGCTTCGTGCCCGCCTATGTGCGCCCGCTGTTCTGCCGCGGCATCGGCCCGTTCCGTTGGGTGGCACTGAGCGGAGATCCGGAAGACATCTACAAGACCGACGCCAAGGTGAAGGAAATCATCGCCGATGATCCCAACCTACACCGTTGGTTGGACATGGCGCGTGAGCGCATTGCCTTCCAGGGCCTGCCGGCGCGTATCTGCTGGGTTGGCTTGGGCCTGCGTCACAAGCTCGGCCTGGCCTTCAACGAGATGGTGCGCAATGGCGAACTGAGCGCGCCGGTGGTGATCGGTCGCGATCACCTGGACAGCGGCAGCGTCGCCTCGCCCAACCGCGAAACCGAATCGATGAAGGACGGTTCCGATGCGGTCTCCGATTGGCCGCTACTCAACGCCATGCTGAATGTCGCCGGCGGCGCCACCTGGGTGAGCCTGCATCACGGCGGCGGCGTTGGCATGGGCTACTCGCAGCACTCCGGCGTGGTCATCGTCTGCGACGGTAGCGAGGCCGCCGACCAGCGCATCGCACGCGTGCTGTGGAACGACCCCGGTACCGGCGTGATGCGCCATGCCGATGCCGGCTACGACATCGCCATCGACTGCGCCAAGGAAAAGGGATTGGATCTGCCCGGCATTCTGGGCTGAGCAGACTGATCCGGCTGCAAACACAACGGGCAGGCCTTTGGCCTGCCCGTTATGCATTCTGCGTTACACCACACCGGTTGGTTGCAGGTAGCACGTTCAAGCGCGCCGGCCTTTGCACCGGAACACGCGCTGTTCAGCTGAATTCTTCACGTCCGAACAAAGACCAGCGCAGTTGCCAAGTGCCGACACCGCGCCAGCTTGCAACCGACCTCTACATTCTTCTGCCCATAGCCGCGTTAGAATCCGCGGGTAACCCACAATGAGAATTGCCATGCTGGATCAGGATGCCCTGCTGGCCCCGATTGACGGACACGCGGCGACCGGTGAAGACCTGTCGTTTTCGGCCGAGTTTGATCGGATTATCGAGAACCGTCGTGCCGACGACCCGACCCTGGACCAAGGGGCGTGGCAGACCGACATTAAATATGCTGACTGGGGCAGCGTGCTACGCGACTGCAATCAGTTGCTGCTGACCCGCACCAAAGACCTGCGACTGGCCGGCTGGCTGTGCGAAGCCGCGACCCAGCAGGAAGGCTTCCCTGGTTTGGCTGCTGGGTTCCGGGTCACCGCAGGGCTGTGCGATCGCTATTGGGATGAGGTGCATCCGGTTGCACATGATGGAGACTACGAGGAGCGCATCGGCAACCTCAGCTGGTTGCTGGCCAATACCTCGCAGTGGCTGCGTGCAATACCGATTGCCATTGCGCCACAGGGCCGTTTCAGTCTGGCTGACTTCGAGCATGCACATGCCAACAGCAGCGATCAAACCGACGGCCGCCCCAGCCTCGACACCCTGGAGGCCGCACGCCGCAGTACCTCGCACGACGTCTACCGCCAACTGGTAGCCGCCCTGCCCGACTGCAGCCTAGCGCTGGATGAGCTACAGGCCGCCGTAGACAGTCGCCTGGGCATGGATGGCCCCAGTTTCAGCTCGGTACGCGAGCAGCTCGATCACCTGCAGCGCACCGTTCGGCGCTTTGCGCGCGAAGCCGGCATGCTGCTGGATGGTGAAGTCGACGACACCGCTGATGAGCACAGCGACACGTTCTACACGCCGACCGCTGCCGGCGCTGAACCGGCCGTCAGCAACACCGCACCGCGCGGTCCTGCCGGTGCACCGACCAGCCGCAAGGAAGCCTTGGCACAGTTGCGTCAGGTGGCCGAATTCTTCCGTCGCACCGAACCACACAGCCCTGTCGCGTATTTGGCCGAGAAGGCCGCGAGTTGGGGCGAGATGCCGCTGCATGTGTGGCTGAAGCGCGTCATCAAGGACCACACAACACTCGAGCAGATGGAAGAAATGCTCGATGTCAAAAACGACAACGACGGGCTATAAGCCCGTCGTTTTTATTTCGGCGTCAGCGCGGCTGCTTACTGGATCTTGAATTCGATACGACGGTTGCGTGCACGACCATCGTTGCTGGTGTTGTCTGCCACCGGCTCGTCCGGGCCCTTGCCGAGCACGTCCATATGCGTGCTGGGTATACCCTTGGACATCATATAGCTCTTCACCGCCGCAGCACGCGCATGGCTCAAGGACAGATTGGACTCGCGCTGGCCCACGTTGTCGGTATGGCCAATGATCAGGAAGCGGCTGTCCGGCATCTGTGCCATCTTGGCGACCATCTCATCGAGGATGCTCATGCCGAATGGTGTCAGCTTGGCGCTGCCACTCTGGAACTCGATGATGCGATTGGCCAACGTCTGATCAAGTACGCCCTGCTGTGAGCCCACCTTCAAGGCGTTGCTGACGGTGTAGCTGGTGTTGCTGGCCAAGCTGAGATCACTGGCGACCTGCTGACGCAGGGCTTCATTGGCCACCTCGCCGGTGACGCGCACTGACTGCCCGTTGACTTCGAGCTTGCCCGGCGAGACACGCTTAAGCCCGGTGTTGATCATGCCTGCCACGTAGTCGCCCCAATTGGGCGGCGTGGCGATGCTCTCGACCTGGATGCGATCAACCACACGCTCTGCGCCATAGACCGCACGCAGATTATTGAGCAATTTGGCCTTGGTGGCCTGATCAGGCACCACACCTTCAATTATCACTGGCCGCTCTGCAGCCGACGGCGCCGTCACGGTTGCCGGCGGCGTGGTCTGCGCGAACACGGGCGTGGCCACCAACATCAACGCGGCGAAATAGCTAACTTTGAACAAATGCATCGTCAGGTTCCCAGGAAGGTCTCGCCAAACAGCCGACGCGCGGTGACCAATGCAAGGTCTTCACGCTCAAGGAAGCTGCCGAAGCGGTTCAAGTTGTAGTCGCCGTGCAGGTAGTCATCGACCCACTCCGAATGCTGCAGGTGAATCAGATAATCGCCGGCTTCGGACGGATCCAAGGCGGCGCGCAGTACCATGCGATCCGCTCCGTTGAAGCCGATCACCATGTTCGGCTTGGCATCGTTGCAGATCAGCACCGCCAACTCGAAGTCACCGCGGCTGACGAAGCTGGACACCAGGTCCAGCCAGAACGCGGCCACCAGCGGCCGGTAGGCCGGGTCACGCACCAGCGGCAGCACCAATGCCTTGTCGATGTTCACCTCGCCACCGCTCAACACGGGCTGCAACAGCAGGCCCAATGCCGGCAGCATCTGCCGCAACGAAACCTCACCATGCCCTGCCTCACGCAGGCGCTGTTCGAAGCTGGCAATGGTGGTGCCTTCGAGGAAGTCCTGGAAGCTGGCGTTGTAGTCGGCCGGATCGGTGCTGATGCTGAAGCGAGCATCAGCCAGCTGGCTCAGCGCCTGCGTTGCATCGGCATCTTCGTTCGCCTGCCGCGCCAACCGGGCCAGCCCCGACCACGCGTTGGACAACGCCAAGGGGCTGCGGCCGATGAACGGCAGTGGCTCAGGTGCCTCCAGCCGTAATGCTGACAGCAGCGGGAAGCGACGTTCAGAGGCATCGCGGCTGGCCAGGAAGTGGCCACACACAAGCATCTTGCTGCGCGAACCGAGGAAGGCGTAGTTGATCTCCGGCGCCTCGTCGTACCGTTGCTTCCAGTCCGGGCTTTGGCTCAGCAATTCCAATGATTCGCCAGCCCAGCGATCAAGCCAGCCAAGCAATTGGTGATTGTCGGCGGCGCGCACGAAGTCACCGCGCGACGGGACTTTCCCGAAGTAGGAAACCCCGGCACTGACAACGCGGCTCATCGTGCACCTCCTGCAGCCTGCTGTGGCGCGGCTGGCGCGCTCGCAGGCGCCTGACCTTCGGGTGCAACCGGAGCAGCTGCAGCGACAGGTGCGCCACCAGCCACCCGCTCCGGCAACTGCAGGCCACGTTGCCAATCACTGCCATCGGAGCCCGTGCCGGCACGGCGCACCACGCGCATCTCCACGGTCACGGCAACGCCGCTGCCTTCCCAGGTGATACGGCTGGAATCATCAAGCCGTTCGTACTGGCCTTCAGACATCAGGCGTTTGAAGCCGTTCGAGCCCGGTGCATTGAACACCTCCACCGTGCGCCCATCACCCGTAACCGCCGAAATCTTCACGCCAGGAATCTGGCCCGCGTTCGGGTATTGCATGGTGGTCCACTGCGGCGGTGTGTTGCGATAGCGCAGCTGCTGGCCATCGATCTCGATGGTGTATTCCACCGCGCCGGTTGCAGGCGACGGCAACAACTCAAAGATAGTCGTGTCCTGGGCAGCGCCTGCACCCGCGCCACTTACCCAATTGCCATAGTTGGCAACCAGTTCAGCCGACAGGTTGATGCCGATGCCAGCCCAGCGACGCGCTTCAAGCAAGGGCCCGCGCTGGATGACCAAGGCACCCATCGCATCCTTGTTGAAGGTGGCAATGCTGCCGCTGGCACCGAAGATGGCGGCAATGTCGCTTGCGGCAGAATCCACGTCCGAGTTCAGATTGAACGGATACTGCAGGCCAATACGCGCCTTGAACGGATCATAGACCTGCGCCTTCCAGGTCTTGTTGACCTCATCTTCGGTAGGCGGCACCAAGGCAGTAAACGTCTGTGTCAGCGGACGCAGCAGCAACGGGCGTAATGCGTCACGCTGTTTTTCATCCAGCCCATTCAACACCTGCTCGTCGACCAGCGCCAACGCCACGCTCAGCTCGGAGCCCTCATTGCTGAAGGTGTCCTGCATCAGCTTGCGTGCGCCAACGCCCACGTCGCCTTGCGACTTGATGGCATTCAAGCGTGCCCGCAGCTTGCCCAAGGTATCAAAGTAAGCCGCAATCACCGCCGGCTGATCGCCACGCGGCATGGTCAGCCGTGCGATGCCTTCAAACGCCTTGCCAATCGGCCCCACCGGCGCGGCTGCGGCGGCCGCAGCCGGGTCCTTGCGCAGAATGGTACGCTGGAACCAGGCCACGAAGCCCTTGCCGGACTTGCTGGAGCGCGCCTGTGCAGGCGGGTTATCCCAGATGGTTTCCTCGTTGATTTTCTCCAGCAAGGTGCGCAGCGGCGAGTTGCCAGCATCTCCCAAGCGATTGACGCGCGCGGCCGCCTCATCAAAAGTGTTGAACTCGGCGATGCTCAAGCCCTGGACGAACTTGGCCCATTCGCGAGCGTATTCCTGCTTGTACAGGGTCACCAGCTCACGCGAAACGTGTTCCGGGCTGCCGGCCAGCGACAGATCGCTCTGCTCAGTCGTGCCCAGCACCCAGTCGGTAGTGCTCAGCTGGGTATTGGCGGCTTCCTTGATCGCGTCCTGCACATAGTCCTCCCACGCCTTGCGGCTGAAAGCACCGGAGATGGCATAGCTGCCGTTGATCAGGCGCGCATTGCGCTCCTCGCCCACCAGGCCATCCACCGTCACCGTGCCAAACCGCGCACCGGCACGCGCCTTGATCTGCGCGAACACGCGCTCCATCGCCGGCTGGCCCTTCATTACCCCCGACAATGCCTGACGCGCATCGGTAACCAAGGTGACCTTGTTCTGCACCTCCGGCCAGCCAGGCTTACCCGCCTGCGCCACATAGAAGGTCATCAGCTTCTCGGCAGCGCGCACCATCTCCTCGCGGCTCATCTGGCCGCGATTGGCTTCCAGCCAGTTGCGCCAGAACAGTGTCAGCTGCTGCGATAGATGCGCGCCTTCCACGTACTTGGGATTACCCAGCATCAAGTAGGTCTTGAGCGCGTTGTAAGCGTCATTGGTGCTGGTCGGTGAAGCGTTCTGGTACAGCGTTTCGCTTTCAGCGGCAGCAGCGTTGGCCTGGCCAAGCTTGTCGCGCTCGGCAACCACCTGCCCGAGATAGTTCTCAAGATTGGAAACGGTGGGCGCCAGCATCACCTGCTGCATGCCATGGTTGTACTCGCGCAACAGCTTCTCGCGGATCGCGTCGCCCTGGTACAGGCCAAGGCTGGTGGTGATGCCGCCTTCCTTCTTGTAGCGGTCCAACTGCTCCATACGGTCCTGCAACAGCAGCAGCGCATCAACGCGGGACTTCAGATCCATGCGGTCCTTCTGCACACGCACGGCCTGATCCAGATCCTTGGTGGCATTGGCCACCAACTGCGCATTGGTGGTGTAGGACCAGGTCCACAGACCAAGCCCAAGCGCCAGCACACCTACCGCGCCCAGAAACACGCCGTAGCGCAGGCGATTCTGATGGGGGCTTGCGTACTGCCGCACCAGCTCGCGGTCGGCAAATATCACCTTGCGGAACAGGTCTTTCAGGAAGAACGCGGTTTGTCCGCTCGGTGCCTCATCAACGTTCGAGCCGCGCTGCAGGCCAAACTGCCTGCCCACACGCTCGGAGGCATGGTGCACCGAGCGACCTTCCTGCAACGCACTGCTGAAATAGAAGCCACGGAACACCGGCTTAAACTGATAGGGGTTGTCTTCGAACAGCGTGGCGATGAAGGTACGCAGCGCGGGCTTGATGCCAACAAACTCCAACGGCAGCGACAGCAGGCCCGGCGACACTTCGCGCCCGCGCTGCATCGCCATGTGGGTCAGACTCATTTCCTTGATGCCGTCGGCCAACTCGTCGAAATGCTTGTCGAAGGCCGTCAGCGCATCACCTTGCTGCAGCACATCTGCCGGCAGCGTGGCGCCCCAGACGTTCTCGCGTTCACCCGGATCCAGATTGCCAAAGAACTCGCTGAAACCGGCAATCAGGTCAGCCTTAGTGAACAACACATACACCGGCGCGAACACTTCCAGCTGCTCGGTGACTTCCTGCACACGCTGGCGCAGGTTCTTGGCCAGCTCCATCGCGAACTCGGGCTTGCTGCCGGACAGTTCGGCAATGCTGACCGCGATGATCACGCCATTGATCGGTGCACGCGGCCGGTTCTTCTTCAACAGCCCGAGGAAGGTCAGCCATTCCATGCGGTCTTCGGTGCTGACCGAATAGCGACCGGCCGTATCCAGCACGATGCCGTTGGTGGTGAAATACCAATCACAGTTACGGGTACCGCCTATGCCTTGAATGACATTGCTGCGGTTGTCCTCGAACGGGAATTGCAGCCCTGAGTTGAGGATCGCCGTGCTCTTGCCCGCTGCCGGATTGCCGATGATCACGTACCAAGGCAGCTCGTACAGCGCGGCATTGCCCTTGAGCATGCCCATCCGCGAAGTCTTGATCTGCTTCACCGCTTCCAGCATGCGCTTGCGCAATGCTTCGGTATCGGCCCGCTGCGATGGTTGCGCGTTGGCAACGGCTTTGTCGGCCTCGCCCTGCACCATCGCCTCCACGCGCCGCGCTGCGCGCCGCGCCATGATCCGTTTGATGATCCAGACGATCAGCGCAACAACCAACAGCGCCGCGAGCGCGATTGCCGCCCATATGCCGATCTGCCGGGCTTCCGCCTCGCCGTATTTGGCCAGCCCTGCGGCGCCGATAAGACCAATCACCATCCACAGGCGGTAGTCGCGCAGGTAGTAGCTGAAATTGCTCAAACTCATGCAAGGAATCCAGGGTTTAGTTGACTGCTGGCATTTCAGCCGCCAGGGTCGGGGAAGGAAGCGGCTCTACGAGACCAAACAAACGTTGCTGCGCGTCGGCAACGCCCAACAGCAGCACAGCCTCGGACTGTCGTTGCAACTGCGCATAAGCCAAAGCCAGCTGCGTGACCGGCAACACCGGGCCGAGCTCACCTGAGCACAGGGCCAGGGCAAGGCTTTGTGAACTGAAGTCCAGATCCGGATTGATGGCAGCCGTAACCGCTGCGGTAGCAACAATGGAGTCTGGACGTTGATCGGTGTCGTGCAGAACAAACTGCAGCCGGCCTGCATCGGCCAGCAACGGCTGCAGCCATTGCTGTGCCGCCGCTGCAAGCTGCCGACGGAGTTCCGCTGGCCGACTGCCATAGGCCGCCTCAAGCCGCTCCAACTGCGGCCGCCACAAACGCCCGGCACCTTCACCTGCGAGTTGAGTACTGGCCAGCAGCACACCCGCCGCACCCTCGCCCGGCACCAGGCCATCTGCGTTCTGCGCGGTAGCCAACATGCCGCGAGCCATCCAGGTATTGATGACCACGGCGTCAATCGAGGAGTAACAGGAAACCAGCAGATGCCAGCGAGGCGTACCAGAGCTCAACGCGTCAACAACGCGCTGCAGATGCGCCCACACATCGCCTGAGCGCTCAAACACGCTGATGCGCACATCAAACCGGCGCCCATCCAAACCGGCCTGCACCGCCTGCTCCTGCAGCCAAGCCTGCGCCCAGTGGCGCAAACCATCGGACCACGTCGGCGATACGACGAGCTCGACAGTAAGAATATTCTCAATCCGTTGCTCTTCACGCCGGCGCAGGCCGGCAACCACGACCTCCTCGCCGCCAATGATCGCCGGCATCACCAGGTGAGCTGCGTCAAGCAGCTGCTCCAGAACCGGTTGCAGCAACGCCATCGCGCGCCTTTCATGGGCTGCGGTATCGATATCACCTTCACGTTCGGACAACACCAACCACTCGTCAAGATCAGCCACGGCGCTGATCCGGATCGGAAGGTTGTTGGCATCGCGGAAACGATTGTCCAACTGCGGCCTCGGCAGCGCTGACGCAACCGTCAACATTGCGCCGGCGTCTTTGCCGGCACTCAGGTGAATGCTGCCTGCGGTTAGCGCTATCGACGGCACCGCTGCGCCGGTGGAGGCCGCCGTCGCTGCAGGCGATACCTCATCGGCACCCGCGCTTGCTTCAACAACTTTTCCCACGCCACGGGAAAGCATGCCGCGCAGCATGTAGCCGGCACCACTCAAGCCCACCGGCAATACACCGAGATAGGCCAGCATCTGCATGCCATTGGGGGTAGTGCCACTGCTACGCCAGTACATGATGGCCGCCGCCCAGGTGGCAACGAAAACCATCATTACGCTCCCCGCGTTCTTCAACCATCCTGCCATCAGTCGCCGTGCTCCATGCCTGCTCCTGTACTGCGTGTCGCGATTAGCCCAACCCAGTACTGCTCTGTGTGGCCATCAATGTGGCACCACACGCAGTGCGATCTCCGTCACGTGCCACAGGCTGCCCGTCGATTACGACGGTAGCATCACCACTGATGATTGAAGTTGCCCCGTGCACCGCACAGATAGCGCGGTCCCCGATTCGGGATATTGGTTTGCCATTGACGTCGGTCTGGCCGGTGCCAGACACCACGCTACCGCCATGACTCAACTTGTCGCCGACAACGATAAACGGTCGTGCCATGCATCATGCTCCTTGATTCGCCGTGACCCGGTCTTTCCATCGCCCCTGTCCAACGGCGACCCGAGTCATCACCGGCTTACGATACCAGCACTTGTTCGTGCTTATAAGCCTTGGCGTCGCAGTTCATCACGCTTCGCGTTACGTGCCGCCTTGCATTGGGCTGTAGCCTCCACGTGTACGTAGTCCTTGATGCTGCGCCAGTTGCCACCCCAGTCCAGCCCCGCCTGTTCAGCAAGCTCGCCGTACAGAAAATAGCCGCGCCGGGTCCACGGGTCTTCCATGTCCCATTGCAGACGACCGTCACGGATTGGCGCACTGTCCACGCCCAACCCGTATTGGTGACAGCTCTGCCAGGCACCGGCACGGGTTGCCTTGCCGCCCGCCATCAACTCTGCCTGGCGCTCAGGGCTGCGATAGCCTTCGATCAGCACCATCTCGTAACCATACTGGCGTCGCATCACTTCGTAGATAGCCAGAACGCGTTGCTGCAGATCCGGATCAATCTGATTCCATTTGCGATCAGCTGTAACTATCTCTGGACGCATACGCTTTATCTCGACAGTGGTGAACACCTCTGGCGGCGGCGCCGGCGGCGGCGTCAGCCGTTCCCCGCGCAACAACTGCGCAACCATCGATCCGGACTCAGCCAGGTCATCACCGCTGAAGTCTGACAGCACAACCGTCTGTCGCGACATCAGAATTATCACAGGAGGAATGCTCAACAAGCCGATCGCAATCGCCAGTACAGGCCAGTGCCGGCGCAGCGCACCGCGCACACTAACAACTTCTTCACGAACCCCACTACGTACCCTTGCGGCGCCTTGTCCCGCACGATCACCCGCACGCCCAGCCCTTTGCCGCGCCGCAGCCCATCGCGCGCGCAGACTCGCAAACACCGGGCCAAACGACTCGGGAAACAGCAAGCCCCAACAAAGCAGCGCGACAAGCAACAACAGCACAATGGCTACAACGACAATTACAGTCACCGGTCCTCCATGACGACAATGCAGGTTGACGCATCGAGAGGCTTACTCTACAAATGCGCGTATTCGTTTCGGCACTAGCCGACTCAAACCAAGGGCTGGAAGCACTTGAATAATGGCGGAATAAATCGGCCGAGTCTGCTCTCAGGGGGAGCGCAGAACAACGGCCCGGCACCGAACACGGGCCGCATTCTCGCAGACATGGAAGGTCGACAGGTTGCCGCATCATCGCGCGCCACCAAAGACCGGCCACCCCACAGCCGGCACGTCTGGTTATGGGTTGGCGCGTGCTGCGCATTGTTGCTGGCAACCGGCACAGCAACGCTGTGGTGGCTCGCAAGTAGCGCGTCCCAGGACAGCACCGAGTACTCACTGAACCCGGATGCAAATCCAGATTCATCTGTAACCGGCGCTACCGGCCACCCCGACGCACCATCTGCTGCACCCAGCGATGGCGCGGCGATGATTGTTGATGCGCCAGAAACCGCAGACGCGAAGAGCCGCAATGCGGCCACTGCTCCGCCGGAAGCCGCGACAGCAAATGCATCGCCAGCACCCGCGGCACGAGACGCGCGCGCGCAACGCACCCCAGCAGCCGCACGCCCTGCCGCAGGCAGCAGGAACCCCGACGACAACCTGCTGGGTACGCTGCTGGGCATCATCAAGGAAGAGGAAAGCAAGAAGAAGAAAAGCGCTACCGCGCCACAGCCTCAGACCATGGATGATCTGATCGCTAAAATTGAAGCCGATGACAAGAAGCGCGCCGACGATGAGCGCGTCGCGTTCGATCAGGTCGCGACGCGGAAGACCGCTTCAACCGAGTCCACGATCCAGACCCAGCTGCGCGCGTGCCCTGGCGCGAACACCACAAAGGGCCTGGAGTGCCGCGCGAAGATCTGTGCGGGTGTACGCGGCAGGGATCCAGCTTGTCCGGCGATGTGATGTGATGGCGCGCGCATTGGCGGGCCTTTGGCTGGCCATGCGCGCTTGAGAGTCGACTGAAGACTGCTTTGTCACCATTTGGCCCAAGTTCGAGCCCTACTGAAGCGGGTTCGGAAACCTGATTCTATTTGACCCATAAAACGAACCCGCCCAGGCGGGTTTTTCGTCGTATGCAAAGTGAAACTCGTTGGATGCCCGTGATTCAGCAGCAAACCTGCGAGACAACCAAGGGCTTGGATCACCGACGCCGTGCCGATCCGGCGCTCACGGAAGCTCCCTTGCCTACCGGTGGTCTGCTTGAGGCTGGTTTGCCTGGGCACTTCCGAAAATGCCGGGATCAACTTGTCAGACAGGCGACATCAGCTATCCAACGGCAGAAAGCCATCCTGCCCCATCCACAGCTGATCAGCTGGTCGCCTCCAAAATGCTCCAAACGATCCAAACTCCTGAAGCAACCCCGATCAGCGTGCAGATCAGCGGCCAGATCAATTCCAGGAAGCCAAGCTTGATGTTGTTCCGCCAATCACGCTGGAAAGGATCATCTGCGCCTATCTCGTTCGCGGCTTGTACATCCGCGGGCCACACGGGGATGCGAGACGTCCTCATCGCAAGGTAGCGGCAGAGTGCTATGAACCCAAAAGGGAGACACAGAATCAAGTGCAAAACGGGAAATCGCATAAAGCTCGCGAAAGCCCGAAAAACTCCAAAGAGGAAGCCCTCCCTGCGGTCATGGATCGGCAGGAAGATAGGCACTTCCGCCGCCGCCAGCTCCGGCCCGTTCTCATACTCCATGTACTGCCTAATAAACTCCCAAAGCCGCATCAGATCGTTCTCATCCGACATGTATGCATAGCCCAGGGTATATGTCTCCAGGACCATCTTCCCATCTTCAGAAAGGAGATGCATACGCAGGTCATTGGTCTTACCTGCTGGCGGGGTAGTCGACTCACCGATAAAAAAGAATAACTTATCCCAATCCGCAGAAAGCACAGTTCCGTTCTGTCGAAATACGTAGACCTTTCGGGATCTCCGATTCAGGCGCATTGGATAGTGAGTCCAGCGGAAGCACTCGCTGCGTACCATCCAGTAAACGCCAGAAATGATAAACAGCGACACCGGCACAATGAACAACCAGATAGCCCATGGTATCAACCACTCATCCTCCTTGAAGGGAGGGCCAGTCATGAATAAATAGCCCACCTGTAGGATAGGCGAATATCCAAGGCCAATCAGAAGCCCGAGCCAGACGTTGAACCCTTTTCCTGGGTACCAGCGATCAACCAGTTCCAGAAATGTCGAATTGACGCGGATAACCGACATTATACTGCATGGGTCTGCGCCAGCCTTTGCGCGCTTATTGAGCCGGCGCGCCCGTTCGCTATCACTAAGCGGTCGATTTACAGAGAAACGAAGATTCCGTGCATCAAGTCCAGCATAGTCCACCCCACCCCTCCTTTCAGAAAATCATCTTGCCATAGGCTTGAGAGCTTACAGCGATCTCCGGGCTGATTGGATACGGCGACCGTTCCAAGGCATCAGCGCGACGAATAAAAGCGCCGTCTAATCTGCTCCTCGCTCAATGCTTCGCCGCCCGCGGCCAGGATCACCTCGGGCGGAAACGCAGGCATTTTCCCGTGACCCGACGTTCGCAGGTACTCGCCTTCTGGAAGTGGCGCCCCATCTTCCTCCATGTAACGACGAATGTGCTCGTAGAGCCGCCAAAGCAGCTCATCCTCCCACCAGCCCTTGTAGCCAATGTTGACCACATCCGTGCACAGGCGCGACGCGGGCTCGCTGGCCCAAAGAAGAGCCAAGGAGTATGACGAACGCATCGCCTCTCCCGTCAACTCGCTCACATGATAGCTCCGTGCATGGACATCCTCCCAACGGCGCGTCCTCACCGCTCCAATACCTGCCAGGCTCCAAAACTTCCAGAACTTCATTGGAACTATTGTAAAGAAATGAACATCGCCGGTTTCTTTATTAAAAACAACCGGCTGATCCCGAGGAGTCAAGAAAGCCAGCCGAAAACAGAAAAATGAGAAGTTCAAAAGAAACAGAGAGACCAGTGAAGAAATTATGGAGATCGGCAAATTAAAGCCGACCTCAGCATTGATGTGTGCCAGGAAAGCATCAACCGACAAATAAATCATCCCAGCTGCCGCGACAAAAAAAAGCACGGAAAAAACAACCAGCATCGCGAATGCGTCTGAGGTTCCAGCTGGCGCCCCAACAACAATTGCTCGCTCATGCACGGCCAAAACTGAATCACAGCCGCTCGCCTTGTCGTGCGCAGGCATATCTTTTGCCCGCCCAGCAGCGCGATACGGGGAGAGCACTGGCAACGAAGTCTTCCCTTTGACCTCAGCATCAAATTCAAACCACGGCTCGCCTGCTCTACAAACAGGAATTAGCACTCGGTAGTCTGGATTGCTTTCTTTTGGCATTACTCACTCCAGAACTTAATTAATAATGGCATTGTCCAGACCAAGATCGGCAAGCAACTGCCTGGGCTTGCGGCTTTCCTCTTCAGTAGCCTTGAACGTTCCAGCTCGGAAGGCACAAGCCCACCATACTTCTTCCGCCATACGTAAAAGGCGGCCTCGGCAATGCCCGTGTTTCTGCAGATCTCGCCCAATGCCGTTCCAAGCTCTGCCTGCTTCAGGGCGTACGCAATGTGCACCTCGGTGAAACGCGACTTCTTCATACCTGAATCCTCGTTCGTCACGGGGCCCAATGCTGCCGAAGTCTTTACTTTAGCCTTCACCAGTTTTCTTGGGGGAGGTCACAGGTCACGAGGGAGTTGTTCGAACTGTCCATAATGGCGCAACCACGTCAGCTACGCCCAACTTTTTGCTGGACTACCTTAGCCTTTCGTCCCGTTACCTCATGAATTGCGGCAGCGGCGACATCGTCAAAAGGACCTGCTCCAACCGAAAGCTTGACACTCTGCGGCCACGCCGGTGCTCGCTTGAACCTATAACTTGCATAACGGCACAGACCAGCATACGCGGTGAGAGGAAAAGCAATCAGTGCTATCACGCCAAGCATCCAGATCAACGGGCCTTTACGCCAGTTCACCCCGCACCCAGGCCCTATTAGGGGCTGTCCAATCGTGAGAGATTCCCAAAACCCAGTACCAAAATCTTTAAACCGGTACTCACCGGGCGCCCAAACAGGCCCGCTCTTCTCCATAAGCCGGCGAACATACTCCCAACGCTCAATGGCACCGCTAGTATCGCCGTAGCCGAAGGTAGGCCCGACGCCAATGCGTTGGATCTCGACAGCTCCTCCCGGCTCGCTCTTGATCGACAGCACCAACGAACACTCCCGCCTTGGAATCTGCCCCGTGAAGATCATGAAGGAAACAATCTCTGCTTCAACGCAGTCCCAGTCAAAGGACTGCACTTCGCTTTTTGGCCGACCAAATATATTCCAACCCCACTGCCACCAGGGCAGACCCGTTGACTTGAAGACGTGAACCTTCGCGGATGACCGATCAAACAGCACGGGCTCATATCGATAACCCATCCAGTCAACTTGGATGAACAGCAAGGCAATAAAAATAATAAATAGCTGAACTAAGAACATCCAAAATGCCCCTAGTTGCATTGTCACATAAACCCCAAGAGTCGCCCCGACCAGTCCAAGGAATCCTCCACTACTCAGGTAACCGCGCATCACACCAACTTGATCGACGAACGACAAACCATTCTCATAAACTTCAACCACCGCACCGTGCGTTGCCGCGATAGCGGATACCTGATCGTTGTGCGAAGAAAGGCGCACTATCGACGTGCAACTGGTTTCTTCATTACTCATGCGCGGGCCTGTGCTCTGGTCGGCTGTCGTTGAATCGTTGAATATTGGCTTCGAGCATTGCGTCGACACCAGAGAAGTCGAAAACGCGCTTCTGCGTGGCCCAGGTCTATTCGAGTTTCATTTTCGCAGTGGCATTAGTACTCAAGGAACTCCCTTCAACTGAATCAAGCAGTCAATCGCATCCTGGTCCAAGGCCGGTCCGCCGGCCTCTTCGATAATCTCTGCGGGAAATTCTGGAACGCGGGATAGGTCCGTTGCGCGCAATTTGTCACTTGGTTGTAGCGGCGGACCGTCTTCTTCCATGTACTGCCTGATGTGCTCCCAAAGCGCCAATTGCGTACTGTCGAAACCGTTGAATTGGACACCGAGTTGTATCAAGTTATCAACTTCGTTGGCAGAGCCCTCGCGAATAGTGAGCAAGCCTAGCTCAAAGCCTTCTGACGCAAGATTTGCACCACGGAAGTAGATGTAATTATAGATTCGCGCTCGGATCTGATCCTCCCATCGGTACGCCAATGCCGCGCCATGAGAACCACTCTTCCAGAACTTAAAAAACCCCCTTTTAAGTAGGGAAGAACATAGACCAACTTTGTCTTTTTGTTAAACAGGACAGGGTCATCCAGTGTGTTAACTTTCGCCAGACGCCAAAAATACGTTCCAAAACAAAAGAGAAAATATGACGCGAACCCGTAAGAAATCACAAGAAAAACTAGACCTGGTGAAATCGAGAAATCAGAAACGATAATTGATCGCAAGATCAACATGAAAACGTACGCCCCTACAACCCACATGAAATATGCGGAGAATTTCGACCAGCCCACATTTTTCGCATACTCGCCACGAACAGTACCAACCTCCAAGCCCTCGGGATGCACACGCAATACGGCGTCAAACGCAACAGGATCAACACCTAGCGACACCGAATGATCCGCCGGGAGAACCCGATAAGGAGCGCGTGCGCGTTATCTCTGGAAAGCACAGGACTGAAAGTGACCTCAGGCTCTACCTGACTCCAGACGGCTACCGTTGTTTCCTTCAATGCCATGACTGATCGCTACTGTAAGCCAACTTCGCCTGAGGACCACAGGAAACGAGGTCACCGTCACGCAGAGCTCTTGGCGAGCCGACAAACTGAGCGGATCCTGGCGCGCGGAGGGATCTTGGCTCCGCGACTACGACGAAGAGATACTGAGAATCCGAATGAGTGCTGCTGCCGCAACATTTTACAGATCTGCTCAAATCCATGCTCGCAGCGATAATTGTAATCACTGGCGGCGCTTCGCCTGGACCAGCTGGTCAATTGCATCCTGGTCCAAGGCGGGTCCACCAGCTTCTTCGATAATCTCTGCGGGAAATTCTGGAACGCGGGATAGATCCGTTGCGCGCAATTTATCGCCCGGCTGCAGCGGCGGACCATCTTCTTCCATGTATTGCCGTATATGCTCCCACAACGCCAACTGCGTACTGTCGAAACCGTTGGATTGAACACCCAACTGGATCAGCTGCTCCACTTCGTTCATCGTCCCTTCGCGGATGGCAAGCAGGCCTAGTTCAAAGCCTTCTGACGCAAGGTTCGCACCCCGGAAGTAGATGTAATTATAGATCCGCGCTCGAATCTGATCGTCCCATCCGTACGCGACCGGGGCGCCATGAGAGCCACTCTTCCAAAACTTAAAAAACCCTCCCTTTAAGTAAGGAAGGATATAGACCAATCTTTTTTCCTTATTGAACAGCACAGGGTCATCCAGCGAATTCTTTGTCGCCAGACGCCAAAAATAGGTCCCAAAGCAAAAAAAGAAATATGAAGCGAACCCGTATGAAACCACAAGCAAAGCGATATCTGGAGAAAAAGAGGCGCCAATGAATGCCCAAAGAATTAAAACAAAAACATACAACCCTATGACCCACATAAAGTACGCAGAGAACTTCGACCAACTCACATTCTTCGAATATTCACCACGAACAGTACCGATCTCCAAGCCGCAAGGATGAACTCTCAGCACGGCATCAAACGCAACAGGATCAACATTAAGCGAATCCGCGTGTTTCGACGGAAGGACACGATAAGGAGCGCGCCGCGCGTGCGCGTTATCTCGAGAAAGCGCAGCACTAAAAGTGACCTCAGGCTCCGCCTGATTCCAGACGGCTATTGTTGTTTCCTTCACCGCCACGATCAACCGCCACCTTCAGCTAGGTTCGCCTGAGGACCACAGAAAACGAGGTCACCATCACGCAGAGCTCTTGGCGAGTCAACACGCTGAGCGGATCCTGGCGAGCGGGGGGATCTTGGCTCCTCGACTACGACGAAGAAATACTGAGAATCCGAATGAGTGCTGATGCCGCAACATTTTACAGATCTGCTCAAATCCATCCTCGTAGTCGTAATGGTAATCACTGGCGTCGCTTCGCCTGGACCAACTGGTCAATTGCATCTTGGTCCAAGGCGGGTCCACCAGCCTCTCCGATAATCTCTGCTGGAAATTCCGGCACGCGGGAAAGATCCGTTGCGCGCAATTTGTCACCTGGTTGCAACGGCGGGCCGTCTTCTTCCATGTACTGCCTGATGTGCTCCCAAAGCGCCAATTGCGTACTGTCGAAACCGTTAGATTGAACACCGAGCTGTATCAAGTTATCAACTTCGTTGGCAGAGCCCGCGCGAATGGTGAGCAAGCCTAGCTCAAACCCTTCGGACGCAAGATTTCCGCCACGGAAGTATATGTAGCTGTAGATCCTCGCGCGGATCTGATCACTCCATCTGTACCGTGTCGCCTCGCCATATCGACCTACCTCCCAGAACCTAAAGAACCCTCCCCTTATATATGGCATCACGTACACAGATTTCGACGCTCTGCAGAACAAAACCGGATCATCCAGCGATTGATAGTGTGCAGATCGCCAATACATGAATCCCATGCAAAACATTCCGTACGCCAAAGAACCGATTAGCGCCGCGTACGCAAGAGAGGCCACATTGACCGACGCGCCGATCCGACCGACAACCAACATAAAAATTACGAAAGAAAGCGCGCTAACCGACCACATAGCAAACGCTGAAAACTTCGTCCATTTCAAATACTTTGCATATTCCCCTCGTACAGTACCGACCTCAATTGCCGCCGGATACACTCTCAAAATGGCATCAAAAGCTTCTGGATCGACGTCTAAAGACTTACCAAAATCCGTCGGCAAAACTCGATACGGAGCCCTGCGTGCGTGCGCGTTATCTCGAGAGAGCGCAGCACTAAAAGTTACCTCAGGCTCCGCCTGACTCCAGACGGCTACTGTTGTTTCCTTCACCGCCATGACCAACCGCTACCGTCAGCGAGGTCCGCCTGAGGACCACAGAAAACGAGGTCACGATCCACCCGAGCTCCTGGCGAGTTGACACGCTGAAAAGGTGCCAGCGAGTGGGTAGGTCTTGGCTCCGCGATAACCCCCAAAAAAAGCTGAAAATCTGGGGGAGTACTGCTAACGCAACGTTTTGCGGACCCGCCGAAATCCATGCTCGCAGCCATATTGGTAATCACTGGCGTCGCTTCGCCTGGACCAGCTGGTCAATTGCATCCTGGTCCAAGGCGGGTCCACCAGCTTCTTCGATAATCTCTGCGGGAAATTCTGGAACGCGGGATAGATCCGTTGCGCGCAATTTATCGCCCGGCTGCAGCGGCGGACCATCTTCTTCCATGTATTGCCTGATGTGCTCCCAAAGCGCCAATTGCGTACTGTCGAAACCGTTGGATTGAACACCGAGCTGTATCAAGTTATCAACTTCGTTGGCAGAGCCATCGCGAATGGTGAGCAAGCCTAGCTCAAAGCCTTCTGACGCAAGATTTGCTCCACGGAAGTAGATATAATTATAAATCCGCGCTCGAATCTGATCGTCCCATCCGTACGCTATGGGTGCACCGTGCGAACCGCTCTTCCAGAACTTAAAAAAACCTCCCTTTAAGTATAGAAGGACATAAACCAACTTTGTTTTTTTTATAAACAAAACTGGATCGTCAAGCGAACTAATTTTGGCCTGCCTCCAAAAATACGATCCAAAGCAAAAAAGGAAATATGCAGGGAATCCAAAAAAAAGCAGCGTGAAAACCAAGCTAATCGTGACCGAGAGCCTGGCTTCTTCTATCAGCGCCATTATAAATAAAATCAGAAAGAAAGCCCCTACTGCCCACATAAAGTACGCAGAGAACCTCGACCAACCGACGTTCTTGGCGTACTCGCCACGAACCGTACCGATCTCTAAACCTTTCGGATAGACCCGCAACACCGCGTCAAACGCTACAGGATCAACATCCAGAGACACTGAATGATCTGCTGGAAGAACACGATAGGGAGCGCGTCGCGCGTGCGCGTTATCTCTGAAAAGCACAGGACTGAAAGTGACCTCAGGCTCTACCTGACTCCAGACGGCTACCGTTGTTTCCTTCAATGCCATGACTGATCGCTACTGTCAGCCAACTTCGCCTGAGGACCACAGGAGACGAGGTCACCGCCACGCAGAGCTCTTGGCGAGTCGACAAGCTGAGCGGATCCTAGCGAGCAGGGGGATCTCGGCTCCTCGACTACGACGAAGAAATTCTGAGAATCCGAATTAGTGCTGATTCCGCAACATTTTACAGATCTGCTCAAATCCATCCTCGTAGTCGTAAAGGTAATAACTGGCGTCGCTTCGCCTGGACCAACTGGTCAATTGCATCTTGGTCCAAGGCGGGTCCACCAACCTCCCCGATAATCTCTTTTGGAAATTCCGGCACGCGGGAAAGATCCGTTGCGCGCAATTTGTCACCTGGTTGCAGCGGCGGGCCGTCTTCTTCCATGTACTGCCTGATGTGCTCCCACAGTGCCAGTTGGTCTATATCGAAGCTATTAGCCTGCGTGCCCAGCGGGATTAGCTGCTCCACTTCGTTCGCGGTTCCATCGCGGATAGCGAGCAGCGCCAGCTCGAACCCCTCCGACGCCAGATTCGCCCCACGGAAGTAAACATAATTGTATATCCGCACCCGAATCTGATCATCCCAGCGATAAGCAACTGCCGGTCCGTGACGTCCACTCACCCAAAATCTAAAAAAACCACCGGTTATATAAGGCCTCACATAAACCATCCGAGACTTCCGACTGAACAAAACCGGGTCATCGGTGGCTTGATATAAAGCGGACCGCCTAAAGACCATTCCAACACAAAGACAAAAATATGCAATTGCTGCTGAAAACGAAATACCGACGAGGGACCCCGCAAACAATGACTCAAGCGCACTAAAGGCAGCGAACGCGCAGAAAATCAAGAACGCTATAGCCACAGCCTTCGACCACCGCGTTTGCGCGGCGTACTCGCCTCGAACAGTTCCCACCTCAAGCCCAGATGGGTAGACGCGCAGAACTGCACCAAGCGCATATGGATCTACCTGCAATGAAACCTTAAAGTCCGAAGGAAGTATTCGATAGGGAGCTCGCCTTGCGTGAGCATTGTTCTTTAACAGCTCTGATGAAAACTCAAGATCAACCTCTGGCCGCCTCCATACATCCACCCAAGTTTCCTTCAGCATATCCACCTCGATCAATTTGTCATCCTCATATCAATCTCAGCCTCACCTTCAAATCCTCCACTACTCCCATTCGTCCTTTAGACGTAAACCATCGCATGCAGCTGATTGAGTTTTCGCACTCTAACCGTGCTGGTTTTCAACATTTCAACCACACTCGAGACGTCTTAACTTTGGCGTACATCAGTCCCCTGAGGCTGGGTCACTTCGAACCCATGTAATGGTGCCGCAAGGAGCGTTCTCCGTTAGTTGGAAAGACCAGCCATGTCGATTTGACGTGATCCAATCGCGCAATCACATCAGCTACGGCCAACTTTGTGCTGAACTTTTTTACCCTTTCGTCCCGTTACCTCATGAATTGCGGCAGCGGCAACATCGTCAAAAGGACCTGCTCCAACTGAGAGCTTGACACTCTGCGGCCACTCAGGTGCTCGCTTGAACCTATAGCTTGCATACCGGCACAAGCCAGCATACGCGGTGAGGGGAAAAGCAATCAGTGCTATCACGCCAAGCATCCAGATCAACGGGCCTTTACGCCAGTTCACCCCGCACCCAGGCCCTATTAGCGGCTGTCCAATCGTGAGCGATTCCCAGAAGCCAGTACCAAAATCTTTAAAACGGTACTCACCGGGCGCCCAAACAGGTCCTTGCTTCTCCATGAGGCGGCGAACATATTCCCAACGCTCAATAGCGCCACTAGTATCGCCGTAGCCGAAGGTGGGCCCGACGCCAACGCGCTGGATCTCGACAGCTCCTCCCGGCTCGCTCTTGATCGACAGCACCAACGAACACTCCCGCCTGGGAATCTGCCCCGTGAAGATCGTGAAGGAAACAATCTCTGCTTCAACGCAGTCCCAGTCAAAGGACTGCACTTCGCTTTTTGGCCGACCAAACAGATTCCATCCCAGTTGCCACCATGGCAGACCCAATGATTTGAATACATGAACCTGTCCTGATGATCGGTCAAACAGCACTGGCTCGTATCGATAACCTACCCAGTCGATCTGAATAAACAAAAAAGCGACAAAAAGCAAAATGAAATCAAACAGCATCGACCAAGATGCACCAACTTTTATTGACAAATAAATACCTAATACCACGGCGAAAAGCCCAATAATTCCTCCGCTACTTAAGTAGCCGCGCATTACTCCAATCTGATCAGCAAATGCCAGACCATTCTCATAAACTTCTATAACTGCCCCGTGCGTGGCGGCTTTGACGGAAGCCTGCTTGACCCGAGGAGGCAACTGGATTGTAGAAGTGCCATTTAATTCTTCAATATTCATTATTCACCAAACTGCGAAGCACATTTATTTTCAATCCTTTTCCCAAACCTCGCCTCGTGCAATTGCCGCCCCTCCTTTCTTTTCATGCAGCGAATAGATCAACCTCACAACATTGAAATTACTAGGAACATCCTGCCCAATAGTTGCAAAATGGATCGATCCGTTCTCCACATCTTGCTGGAAAATCAGGGGAGCCGTAGCACTACTTCCGAAATCAACGCCCGAAGCAATACGCTCTGTCGACAAGTTCGGCATCCTCTCATATCCCTCAAGTCGATAATGAACTTCCTGTTCGGCCAAGTTCAAATTTCCAATCGTTATTGTTGCGCGGATAACATCACTGCTCAAAATGTTATCCTCCCAATTATCGATGACAGCGGAAATCCCAAGCGCAAGCGCCCCCAAAGCGAGGATCTCATCATTAATTCCTTGACCAGACCAAGCATCCTCATCGGCCATTGCTGGTCCGCCGAATCGTCCCTCGGTTCGCTCATGCTTTCCGAAGAACGAGCGATCTAGGAACTTCTCGTTCTCGTCATGTTCCAGGCTGGCGGCGTAAAGCGCCCATGCGACCCCTATGATCAGCAGCACCACGCCGATCCCAGTTAGGCTTGCCCCCACGAGAGCACCTAGCGAACTTCTAAGTGCTACGCCACCCAATATCCGCAAGGCGACTTGCTCTCCAACCCTAGCAGCGACGACCGCCTTCCAAGTCAGAAGCGACCCACCCACCATCGTAAAACCGGAAGCGATAAGGAGTTTCCCCGCAATACGATAGTTGTGCTCCGCCTCTATCTCGCCCCTTGCTTCAGCTCTGAAGGCGCTAATGTATGCAGAGACTCCGCTCATCAATGTTCCGACACCAGCCGATATCCCTGCCAGCAACCGAAGCATGAGAGCCCGATTCACATTAACCGCGAGGACAGATGCTCCCACTGGTGCGGCTTGCCGCCCTGCTGCTTGAAATGCGAAGGCACCTATTTCAAGCACTCCACTCACAGTCCCTGAGATGCCGCCGACTACGTTTACCGCGGCATCGGCGAAATTGAATCCCGATGTCCTACCAATCTTCTGAATCGCATCCCAAAACTGGCGCCCTGAAAGAACTGCGCCAAACACAGAGAATCCAACCTCTCTGTTGACAAACGCTCCCCACATTCGCGGCCGGTAGATCGAGTTGCCTTTAACCAGTCTTGATGCGACGTCCGCAGGAAGCTCCAAAAAGCCTTGCGCCTGACCAATGTTGTACAATTGAACCGTTCCCTGCTTACCCTTTGCCCCAATCAACAGGTCTTTTTCGACAATAAGCGGAACTGTAATCTCCGCCTGAAATCCAGGGTGCCTACTTAGCTTCTCTAGCATCTTCTTAGAGCTGGCATTGGCCTGCCGCGATGCGGTTCTGTCTCCAACTTTTCGACCACTCAATTCAAAAGCACCGGCGGACGCGGGATTGCCACCAGTAATGGCATCAAGGTACTCGCCCACTTTCATCTTTACATTAACCGAATAATGCTGCTTTTCTGAATCGATAAAATCCCATAACGCTGCTGCTCTAACCCAAACGATTTCGCGGCCTGATATCTGCTCAATTGCTGCTGCCGCGGCCGCCCCACCTTTTCCAGACGCGGCTTTAAGAGCACGACTTTTGCTCTCGTTTGCAACCTGCTGCATCCCCGTCACCAAGCTTTCAGCGGCCATCACAGCGGACTGCTGATAGGCTCGGAACTGCTGCCACCATGATTTCGGCAACATTGCACCGCCAACGATTGCAGAGTAAACAGTTCCCGCATTTCCTGGCGAAATTGCACTACCGAGCAGATCGAAACCTGTAAGCAGCGCACCCGCAAACCAATTTTTTGGATCTGATGGATCGAGCTCAAAAAAATCATTCAGCAACTTGTATGAGCTCTCAGAAACGGCACCACCGCCATATAATGACTCTGCGGCCCGGAGACGCGCCACCGCGTCGATCACCGACTGCGCGACTTGAATCCCGTCCTTTGGGTTGCCGGGCGAACAATTCACACCGAAGTCATTTGAAAAGATAATATCTGGCCAGGTTCCTTTTGCGAACTTCACCAAGTCATCGTCAATTTTTTTAATTGTACTTTGCCACGCATCTTCTTGCGCCGCGTACAATAAATTGAACGCACCGAGCGCACTAACATCAAGTCGTTCGCGGTACCGATTCAACTTCTTCTCTGCTCTTATGCCGCCATGATAGTTAGCATTGGCAGCATAGAATTCATCCGAAAGTTGCACATACCCGAGGCGCTCCGATTTCCAATTTGGATCGTAATCGCGAGGCTCAAGTGTCTCCGAAAATTTCGAAGTAGTCATTCGCGGCTTTCCCGATACGGGGTCCGAAAATGGCACCCACCGGGCCCGATGATAGGCGTTCAATCCTTTGTTCTTCTTGAGCGGCTGATTAACATCGTGGCCGTGGCGACGCTGAAAGTCTGGCTCCGTTAGCAGGCCGCCGCCCTGCGAGTGCATCATGTCACCCGCAGCCTTCAGGCTGTCTGCGGTCTGCTTACCCTCCCATTCAGCCCGTTGATGAACCCAAGCCTCGATATACGTAACATGAGTAGCGGACTGACGCTTCCAACCCCGAAGCCTATCGATATCTTTGCCTTCGACAGTAGCACCACCTGCTTTCCACTCGTCATACCTTTGCTGCGCCAAGAAGCGCAAGGCATTGTGGTCATCAGCCAACCCAACTGGATCAGGTATCACCAGCGCGACACCTTTCCTGGAAGGGACACCGCCCGACGCAGCTGCCATTTCCAAAGCCAACGTAGATCGTATCGCAGACAGATCCAACACAGCCCGGGGGCTGAATTCATGCAGACGCTTCTGAAACTCAGGAGAAGTAAAATCAGCTACCCCACGAAGCGAATCTTCAGTGACCATCATGCCAAAACCAACCGTTCTTCCTGAGCCGACGTCACCTCTAGCAGCGGCCGCCACGTCTAGTTCAGTCATTCTTAGCATCCGGCAACCTTCTGCATTGCTCTCATAGCGTTGCCGAACTTCTTTTGACCAGCGATGTTGGCTGAATGCGATCCACACCTTATCTAATGTCGCATCCAGAGTTATGAAACGTGGCTTCATATTGCTATGCCCTTCTCGACGGCATTTGGTCAGAAGCTCTCCATCCGGAGAATCTGGCAGCGCGTCTACCGGGGTCCTATTGAGCATTCCATCAACACCTACCACATACGCATCCCACGTGTTGTCGGGTTTATAGATGTACAGGTAACCTGTCTGCAGGGTTCGCATGTAGTACCAAGTCGCGGACTCGTCAGTTGCATTAAGTGCCGCACCTAGTCTAGCCAGCTCCGCGGACGCAAGCGGATCAGATTCGAGCCAGGTGTTCATGTAATTTGGCGCAGGAGCGAAACAGATCGGCAGAATCGCAAGGCCGATTTTGCCTGTGCAGTTACGACACTTTCCTGGCATCTCGCCCTTAGCATTCGCTGCAGCTCGTATCGCGCCGGAAAGGTTTTGCGACCCCTGTTTCTCAGTCATGACGAAATCCCTGCCCTAGGCTATTTTTCTCCGCGAAACAGCGGATTTCTTGCAATTTAGTGTTCTCTAGACGAGCCATACATGATGCAAAACATCCTATTTTCATCGCACCATCTAAAACAGCCTGAGAAACATATGGATGCTTGACAAATTCCGAGCCAAACAAGAAAAAACAGGTCGCGTAAACCAAACAATCCTCTTGCGACACCAAACCTTTTGATTGCGCCTCGGCCAACGCAGCATCCAGCTGTCGGTCATCTGGCAATAGGTTGCCCACCCACGCTTTTGCCTGATGCCGTAACTGTTGCAACCATGCCACCCGCTCCAACGCTCTCTGCTGATCTGCAGATAGTCTGAAACCATCTGCACCCACGTGATCTCGCGGCGTTCCAACCATCACCTGAAAACGCCCATGCGAATCGAGAAACAGCCATTTTGATAGTGGCGAGATCAATGCAGTGCGTTGCTGTAGATCAAGGACGCCTTGAAGCTGAGCCATAACTCGAGGGTCAAAATAGCGAAAGTAAAGTGGTTTTTCACCAGATCGAACGATGGTCGCATTCCGACCCAGCACTCTAGCCAAAGCTGCCCCATCATTTATAGAGTTGATCGGAATAGGTAGCCATGCACAAACCGATCTTGCTCCACGACTCTCCGCCATACCTGCTACGCACTCCCGAGCGGCGATTGCTAGAGATGCACTTACTACTCGCTCACTATTCCGCTCATCATCAATCCAGAGGAGGTACGGTACTTTCTTAGCATCAATATCTGGGTGCGCAATTTTAAGAAAATTTGGCGAAGCATCGCTTGAGAGGTACGGAGCGAATTCGCACCAAGGGTCCCGTATTGCCGGATCAACTAGCACTGCAAGGGTATGCGTCTTGGACAGATCTAGTTCGAGCCTAAGCGACAACGTCGCCTGCTCAGCGATCTCTTCGGAAGAACATAGAGCAACACTCATACCAGAGCTGCGCCTGAAATGGCTGCTTCACGAATTCGCTCAGCGCATCCTTTACCCTCGCCGTTTGGCACCTCTGCCGCCGCACTCACACTGGCCGGCCCCACCCAATCCCTCTGACTCGCCTTGAACTCAATCTTCCCAGGCGCGCCCAGCTCGATGTTGTCACCTTCAATCCGGATGTAAGCACCCGCCGCAGTAGCCAGCAGATGCTTGCTTGGTGCCGCCAGTTCAATATCGGCTTCGGTGCTGGCGATGCGGACGTTGGTCTTCGCGGCGATCGTGGCCTGGTTCTTGTGCGCGCGGGCGCTCACCTTGCCTTGGGCTGCATGCAATGCGATGCCGCGCTCCTGATTGGGACTGTCTTTGCTGCCTTCGCTGCCCACCGTATAGAGCACCAGGCCTTGCGCGACTGCTAGGCTCAACGAGCCTTGCGTCATCCAGTTCAATGCCACTCCACTGCTTAACAAGGTGTGGGTGCCACTTACCCATGCTTGGTCGGCCGGGGTGAGGCTCATCACCCCGGCTACGCCGCTACCGAGTAGTACGGGCGCGCTCCAGCCGGGCGCTTCGCCGTCGCCGCCATTGATGCTGCCGGCGCTGCTGCCAGTGTGGGTTGCTTTCAGCTGCTCCTGCAGTTCGGTCAGGGTTTGATCGATGGGCAGTTCGGCGGGGTCTTTGGGTAACTGCGCGGCTTGATCAGTCGCGGAGTCGGCCAAGCTTTTGAGCAGGTCGTGACCTTGCTGCAACTGTGCGATGGCTTGTGGCGCTGCCATCTGCGGCGTGCCCTCCTCCGTTGTCAGCAGCAGGCCACGGCCGGCGCGTAGGCTGCCGTGTGCTTGCGTTGAGAGCTCCACGCCGAAGCCACGTTCGCCTTCGCGCACGTTGTCGTTGCCGCCCTTTAGATGACCGAGGGTCAGGGTGGTGTCGTGTTGGGTTGTCGACAGCTGGGCGCGGCCCTGCCCCGGTGTGTCGTCGAAGCGCAGCTGCTGGTAGCCACCGGTGCCGCTTTGGCTGTCTGCCAGTGCCTGGCTCTTGAAGCCGGTGTACACAGCGGCGTGGTCATTGCCTTCAAACCATGCAGCGGCATTACCGGTGGCGTTTGCGCCGCCGTTGTTCAACTGATTGTGCTGTGCATCCTGTTGGCCGCGACCGTTGTAGAGCGCGCCGACTATCACTGGTCGGTCGATGTCGCCTTCCAGAAACGCGACCAGCACTTCCTGGCCGCGACGTGGCAACACCACGCCGCCCCAGTTGTCGCCGGCCCACGGGGTCATCACGCGTACCCAGGTCCAGGCGTTGCCGCCGGCGGGTGCGTTGTCATCGCCGGCTGGGTGCGCCAGACCGTTGCTGGCGCTGCCGCCGCGCTGCCACGGGAACTGCACCTTGATGCGGTGGTCGCGATCGGACAGCAAGGGGTCGCCGTCACCGACCACGATCGCGCTCAAGGTGCCGGTAATGCTGGGACGCGGGTGCAGGTGCACGCCGTGACCATCTTCGGTCTGCGGGCGGTAGGTTGCCTTCGCCGGTATCACCACGAACTGGTTGTCGTAGAAACCGGTGTCGATGTCGTTGCGCTCGGCGCCGTTGGCGATACCAGCCAATGCGGTTGGCAGGGCAAGTGCACGCTGATTGATCGGGCCGAGCGTCTGTTCCAGTGCATCAAATACGTCGGCGTCCAGATTGTTGCGGGCCTGGTGCCGCACCGAGATACAGAGGAAAGCGGTATCGCCAGCCACCTGTGGGTGCTGCGACAGTGTGTGCTTTGCGCCCGGCGCGAGTGCACGCCATTGCCCGGCGCCTTCGATCAGATGCGCGCGCACCCGCAGTGCGTCCAGATGCTGCTGTGCGCGGCGCTGGCCACGGGCATTGTCCTGCCAGCCGTAGGGCCCGCTGGTGTCCTGGTCGATGATGCCGAGATCGCTGCCCTGCTCTGCTTGCGCGCTGGCCTGGCGACGTTCGAGGCTACGGTAGTCCCAGGTTGCACGCTCTACCTTGGGGGTGCACCAGCTGCGTCGCTCCTGCCACTGCTGGATGGTGTCGCTGCGCTCGCTCTCATCTTTGCGATGGAAGCGCACGCTGCCCAGATCGGTGACGTCGTGGCTATGATCGGCGAGCACCAAGGTGTGCTTGCCGAAGGCGGATGCGTCCGCGTCGCCTTCGTGCTCGAACCAGTAGAAAATGCCTTCTTCGGCCAGCAGACGCTGCACGAACGCAAGGTCGCTTTCTTGATATTGGGTGGTCAGGCTGCGCTTGGCGTATTGGCTGGCATCGGTGAGCCCCCAACGCCACTCGGGCGCCAGTGCACCGTAGTCCGCGAAGATGTCTTCGACGATCTCGACCACGGTCTTGTCGTGGAAAACATAGCTGTCCACGCGCTGTGACAGGAACGCCAACCATGGCTGCAGACGCAGGCGATAACGGGCGAGCCCGCCATTGCTGCCAATCCGCTCCGCCGCCGTGATGCGGCCATGCAACGGCCGATGGCTGCCGTCAGCCTGCTGAAGTTGCAGCAGTGCCGGCTTACCGATCATGGGTTGCAGCTGCAGGCCTGCATCGACCGAGAGCGCGGTGATGGTCCATTGAAAGCCGATGCCATCGATCTGTTCGACGCCATCCAGGGTTTCCGCAATCAACACCTCGCTGCCCAGCACGGTATGCAGCCGCAGGAAGCGCTGTGTCTGTGCGGGCCCGGCCAGGGCTGCCAATACGTTGTTTACCAAATCCATGGTGTGACCTGCCTTCATGGGGCGTAGTGCGCACTACGGCCCGGACTGAAAACTGCTGGATGCATCCGTTTGTTGCCGTCCATCCCGGCGCCCGCCGGCACCGGAATGACGTTGTTACCGTCGCATCAAGCGACCTGCGTGATTTCCTCAAGACGCAGACGCACGCCTTCGCTGACCTGCAGGCGATAGTCACGCCCACCTGCGGAAATCAGCACCTCACGCATATTGCTCACCAGCTGCGGCTTGCCGACCGGCGCGCTATCCATCTGGATGCGCCAGGAGCCACGGCTGATCTGGCCAGCCACGTTGCGTGCGCCCTGGCGTGCGGCCGGCACTGCAGTATCGAGCAGTTCGACAATGTGCTCCGGGCGCAGACGGTTCCATGCACGCACGCGGTCAAGGTCGCGCCCCAGGCCCAGTTCGAGGCTGTCGCAATGATTCAGTGCTGCCTGGCGGTCAAATCCGAAAAATTCCATGTTGTTCTCCTTCGTCCGTAATCAAGAAACTTTGTATTTGAAGTCGCCCTTCTTGCCGGCGCTGACTTTGATGCTGTTGATACGCGTGCCTTCGGCCATGGCCGTCAGCACGTTCTCGGCAATTTCCGGCAACAAGGTGCCGTTGAGAATGTGGTCGACATTGCGTGCGCCCGAGTCCACCTCGGTGCAGCGCGCCAGTACGGCTTCAACCAGCCCCTCGTCCCAGCTGAAGCTGGCTTTGTGGTTGGCGCTGACTCGGTCGCGGATGCGGCCCAATTTGAGAGTGATGATGCGCACCAGTACATCGTCGCTGATCGGGTAGTACGGCACCACCTTCAAGCGGCCGAGGAAGGCTGGCTTGAAGGTGCGCATCAGGATCGGTCGCAATGCTTCAGCCAGCGCTTCGGCACCGGGGATTTCCTCAGCCGGCTTGTTCAGGCAGGACTGCATGATCTGCGAGGAACCGATGTTGGAGGTGAGAATGATCAGGGTATTGCGGAAGTCGATCTCGCGACCTTCGGCGTCGTCCATCATGCCCTTGTCGAACACCTGGAAGAACATTTCCAGTACGTCCGGATGCGCCTTCTCCACTTCATCGAGCAACACCACGCTGTACGGGTTGCGGCGTACGGCTTCGGTCAGCACGCCGCCTTCGCCGTAGCCAACATAGCCGGGCGGCGAACCCTTCAGGCCGGACACGCTGTGCGCTTCCTGATACTCGCTCATGTTGATGGTGATCAGCTTTCGTTCGCCGCCGTACAGGATGTCGGCCAAGGCCAGTGCGGTCTCGGTCTTGCCCACGCCCGAAGGCCCGACAAACATGAACACGCCGCGCGGCTTGTTGGGGTCTTCCAACTTGGCGGTAGCGGTGCGCACGCGCTGGGCGATGGCGTCGAGCGCATGGTCCTGCCCGATGACCCGCTCTTCCAGCAGGCTGCCAAGCGAGCGGATGGTGCGGATTTCGTCCTTGACCATGCGTCCCAGCGGCACACCGGTCCATGCAGAAACGATCTCGGCAACCACGGTGCCATCCACCTGCAGCGGCACCATCGGGGTCTCGCCTTGTAGCTCGCGAAGCTCGGCCTGCAGCTTGGCCAGCTCTGCGTGCTGCGGCGAAAGCTCGCGTGTTGCCTTGTTGCGCTTGCCAGTAGCTTTGGCGACGGCAACGTCGGACTGAGCTTCCGTGGAAGCTTCAGCCTCACCCTCGCCGGCCAGGCCTTGCTCAAGCTGCTGGCGTAGCGCCGCAACGCGCCCCGCCAGCTCGCGCTCGACACTCAAGCGCTGTTCGTTGCTGGCCAGCACCGCCTGCGCTTCAATCTGCTGCGCCTTCAACTCGGCAAGGCGCTCATCGTGCTGGGTACTGCCGCCGGCAGTTTCGCGCTGCAGTGCGGCCAGCTCGGCTTCAAGCCGGTCCAGGTGCTTGCGGGTGTCTTCAATGATCGCCGGGGTGGCGCTCTGGCCAAGGGCGACTTTCGCGCATGCGGTATCGAGCACGCTGACTGCCTTGTCCGGCAGCTGGCGGCCGCTGATATAACGGTGCGACAGGCGCACGGCCTCGGTCACCGCTTCATCCAGCACACGGATGCCAAAGTGCGCCTCCATCAGGCTGACCATGCCGCGCAGCATGGCTGCGGCCAGCACTTCGCTGGGCTCTTCCACCTTCACTACCTGGAAGCGACGCGCCAGCGCGGCGTCTTTTTCGAAGTACTTCTTGTACTCGCTCCAAGTGGTGGCGGCGATGGTGCGCAGCTCGCCACGCGCCAAGGCCGGCTTGAGCAGGTTGGCGGCGTCGTTCTGGCCGGCGGAGCCGCCAGCGCCAATCATGGTGTGGGCTTCGTCAATGAACAGGATGATCGGGTGCGGGCTCTTCTTGACCTCGTCGATCACGTTCTTCAGGCGGTTCTCGAACTCGCCCTTGACGCTGGCACCGGCCTGCAGCAGACCCATGTCCAAGGTGTGCAGCTCCACGCCTTGCAGCACGTCGGGCACATCCCTCTCGGCGATGCGCCGTGCCAGCCCCTCAACCACGGCGGTCTTACCGACGCCGGCCTCACCGGTGAGGATGGGGTTGTTCTGGCGGCGACGCATCAGGATGTCGATCACCTGACGGATCTCGCCATCGCGGCCGATCACCGGGTCGATCTTGCCATCGCGTGCGCGCTGGGTGAGGTTGGTGGTGAACTGGTCCAGCGCCGGGGTCTTGGACAGACCGCCCTTGGCCTCTCCCGGTACTGCATCTGCGTCTTCGCCAGCAGTTTCGCCCGTTGCCGACGCATCGGCGAAACGCACGGTCTGCGCTTCCTGCGAGCCCTCGGTCAGCTTGGCAAAGTCGTGCTTGAGCTCCTCGCGCTTGAAGCGCACGAACAGCTTGGAGCCGCGGTAGGCCAACTGCGCAAGATCCGGCTCAGTCAGCAGCGCCAGCAACAGGTGGCCGCTGCGGATACGGGTGGTTTCCGAATCCAGCGAGGCAATCAACCAGGCATGCTCGAACAAGGCAGGCAGATGCTGGGAGAACACAGGGGTGCGAGTGTTGCCGGTCTTGAACTGGCTGATTTCGTCGCTGAGATCACGCTCAAGCGATTCGGGCGAAATGCCGCTGCGCTGGGCAATCAGCACGAAGTCGCTCTTGGGCTGCTCCAGCAGGGCCAGGAACAGATGCTCCAGATCCACCTCGTAGTTGCCACGCGCCATGCACAGATTGGCTGCGCGCTGGGTCGCCTGACGGCAGGTGTCGTCCAACTTGCTGATAAGTGTTTTGAGGTTGATGCTCATGCGGAACCACGCACTCCCTGCTGAAACCGTTCAATTACCGGCAGCGTTACCGCCACCGGCGCGTTGTCATTGCAATGTATGGATGCCATAGGTGGTGTCATCGCGCGCGCCGGATTGCCCGCGTGTGCACATATAGCTGTCCCAGCCCAAGCGCGCCCCATTTCCCAGGGCACTGCCTTGGACGTCCTCGGCACGCAGCACCAGCCGCACCTCGTATTCCAGTGTTCCGCCGGTAAGCAGCGACAACCACTTGGCCAGGGCCAAGGCCGCAGTGCCACCGGGCAGGAAATCATCAAACGCCTGCTTTGAAAGCGGGCCGATACGCAGGCGCAGGCGCAGATCGCGCTGCCAGACGCGGTCACCCGCCAAAGCGCTGGCACCCAGCACGGCGTTCGCCTGCCCCAGACGCGTCGCCTGCCCTGCCGGCACCCGGTACCAGGCGCCGACAAACTGCTCCACCTCGAGCGGTACCTGGAAGTAGTCGGAAAGAACGCGTTGCATCAGCGCAGCCGACACCGGCCGCTGCCGGATGGCACCGGCGTAGTACGCCACGGCCTGGTCGAAGATGTCGCCTTCGCCGTCATGCAGCCGGTCGCGCAGCTCATGCATGCCCATGCCAAGCAGTGACAGCACCAATGGCAGGAAGCGTTCGCGTCTGTCCAGCTCGTACTGAAGTGCCAGCCGGTGCTTCTTCCACGCAGCGTAGTGCAACGCTACGGCGCGGGTCGAAAAGATGTCGAGGAATGCGCGCGCAGTGCGATCACGCTCGTACAACTCGCGGATCTGCAGGGTTTCGGTGTAGTGCAGCGGCAACGCGCCGGCCGTACCCAGCAAGCCCATGAACTGCGGGGTCAGGTGTACTTCACCCAGGGTTTCGGCAGCCAGCGCCTGCTCGATGGTATCGGGCTCGTGCAGGCGATCGCCAGCCAGCGAGTACACCTCGCCGTCAGCCGACAACTCGGTTGCCGGGAAGCCCAACGACAGGTTGTTGCGGAAGCGCACCCGCATCGGAATGGCCTGCCCCGACTTCACCCCTTGCCGCTCAAACACCTGCTCCAGCACGCGTACCGCCTGGAAGAACTCGAAGCGGTGCGGCTCGGCCAGCAGCTGCTGGGCTACGCCAGGATCGATTCGCCGCTGCGCGCTTGGCATCGGACGATCTCCTCCCCGCTGTCGCCGGAAATCAGCACCAGTCGGGTAAAGCTGTTGGCGTGCACATACAGTGCGAAGAAGTGATCCATCACCTGCGCGAATGCAGCCACGCCGGTGCCTACAAAATGGGCCTCGTTGATGGTGAGACGGATTTCCAGGCCGCGCACCACGGATGCAAACTGCCGACCAGACATCCAGGTGGTTGCCGGCACCTGCTCCAGCGCGAGGATGCCATCCACCTGGCGTGCGGACACATTGCTGCCGGACAGGTCATACAGGCGCAGCATTTCCTTCAACGCCGCCAGCCCACTGCCGCTCAAGGACAGCTGGTTCAACGACAGATGCGAGATCAAGCGCCATTGCGCGCTGCGCCCATGACGGAAGCGCAGCGGGCGCGTGGGCTTGCGCAGCAGGCTGATACCCTTGGCCGGACTGCCACCTTCGATGCTCAGATCACCACCAGCCACGCCATGGGCAAGCTGATGCGGAAGGTCGCGGTTGCTGCAGGTTAGCTCCAGGCTGACCGTATCGGTCTGCGGCAGCACCGGATTGAATGAGAGATCAACGAAGCTGATCTCCATCTCGAAGCCTGGGCTCTCGCGGGCGATGTTTTCATCATGGCGCGCAACCCAGTATTGCCCGGTGCGGTCCGGGTCCTCACCGTGATGCAGTGAGTAGAACGGCCGGAACTCGTGGATCGCCTCCCCTTGCGGGGTCTGACGGATGCGATGCACCGAATCAATGGAGTGGACTTCGAAGGCATAGGCACGGCGGGCATCGGCGAGAACCGCGTAGTTCACCGTGCGATGGGTCACCCGAATCGGCTCGCCGTTGATCTTGAACAAGTTGACGATGGGCGTGCAGCCGAGCCGCACGTTATGCAGGCCGATATCTTCCAGCACCATTGTATTGGTGCGTTCCTGCTGCCCGGCCTGCAGGATCAGGTGCAGGGTGAAGCGGCGGCTGGCGGCTGCGCTGCTGGCCGCCAGGTCCAAGTCAACGAAGCCGAACTTTTCCGGGTAACCGAACAGCTCGGTCAACAAGCGATAGGCCGGGTGCGAGCGTGCCGGAAAATCAATCAGCGCCTCGTTGTCGGCGAAGCCAACCGGGCTGATCGGGGAAGCATCCAGCCGACGCCAACGACCGTCACCATCAGATTCAACATAAGCCGCCTTCACTCCAAGCAGCAGGGCATCCCGCAAGGCAGCACGCACCGACGGTTCACCATCTATGAACAAGCGTAGCTTGTCGGTGCCGAGCTGACCGAAGCCAAGCTGATCGGACAGCAACTGGAACCCCAACGAAATCTGCGCGCCGCTACCGGCCGGCAGCGCCGTCGCCATCGGCGCATCAGCCACTGCGCGATATGCGACTGATGCCACGCTGATTGGCGCCAGCACCACGTCATAGCTGGTGCGGAAGTCGCAGGGAACACCGCGCACTGCCCGGCTCTGCAGCGAGGTTCCGCGCGGAATCCGCACCGGCGCACTCAGCTTGGAGGCCACGCCATCCATATCGAAGTAAGCAATTGAGCACGCGGGGAACGGCCGCAGGTAGTGCGGGTAGAGCACATCCAGCAGCGCGTCGGTGAACTCGGGATAATCATCATCGATGCGCTTGGATACACGCGCGGTCAACAGCGCGAAGGCCTCGATCAGGCGTTCAACGTGGGGGTCCTGGCTACCGTCGGCAGACAGCTGCAGACGGCCAGCAATTTTGGGATATCGCTCTGCAAACTCGCGCCCGTAGCGGCGCAGATAAGCAAGTTCACGCTCATAGAAGGGCAGCAGATCCTGCATCAGAGCGCCTGTTGCGTGCGCCGCGCGCGGCTGACCTGGTACTGCAGGGTCGAGGGCTGCAGCATGGCGTCGAAGCTGACCGGCTCACGCGCAGGCTCAAGATCCAGCAGCGCATGAATGGTGAAATGCAAGCCACCAGCGAACTGGTTGCCCGCGTCAAGCTGCACACTGACATTCTTCAAGCGACGCTCATGACGGCCAACGGCCTCCTCCAATGAGCGGCAGATGGCGGCGCGGTCGTAGGCATTGGCCAGGCTCATCGCCGAGAAATCGCCAAGCCCGTAGGTCAGCACGGATTGGCGGCAATTCGGGAACTCCGCCATATCGCTTTCCTGGAAAGCGGCGCGCGAGTTCAGCAGCCCCTCCAGGTCACGTGCGATGGAATCTTTGTACTGCTCCAGCGAAATCGACTTGAACATCGACCCGGCGCCTGCACTGCGCGGGTTATCGTCAAACAGTTTTTCCAACAGGCTGGGTTCGAGTCCCTTCATCGTTGTTTCCGGTAGCTAGGCATCCGTGCGTCAAGGCAGCGATGCAACTGCAGGGCCTGTCCTGGCCTTGCCGGGATTGAGACTGCGATGGCGCTTGACGCGCCATCGCAGAACACATCATCAAACGGTGTAGTTCGGGATGTTCTTTGTTGCGCTCCACTGTGCCACGGTCTTGCCACCAACTCCGCCTTCCGGCTTCTGCTGCTGGTAAGTCCACTTGATCGCACCAAAGCTCAACTGAACCACTTCCTGCGGCATACCTTCCTTGTCAACCGTGGTGGTGACGCGGTGTACCAGCACGTTCAGCAGCTCGACCAGGTAGTAATTGATCGCGTTGCCGTCCTTGTCAGCACGCATGAACTCAACGCGTGCCTTCGGGAAGGTGGTGCCGTTTGCGGCGGCCTGGTTAAGGGCCGTGGAAGCGAGGTCGATCGACTTGATGATTTCGATCGGCGACAGATTCACGCGGGCTGCCGTGGTACCACCGGAGGTGGAGGCAGTGGCCGAGCGAGGCTGCAGCAGATCCTGCGAGAAGGACTGGATTTCAATCCAATCCTTGTGCTTGTCGTCGTGCGACTCACCCTTGATGGTGTCAATAGAAAGAAAAGCATGTTGCATATCTGGTCTCCTAAATTCCGTTCTTCCGTGAGATTGTTTGCCGGGCGGGGGCCCGGCGGTTGAGGGGGGCTTCGCCCTCTAGAAATGTGCGCCACCGCGAGGCAGGGACCGAGGTCCCCACCTGACGCTACAGCAACAGCCAAACGTTACGATTTCTTTGCTGACGCCGGCAGTTCAGCAACAAGTCGCAACGAAACAGACAGCTCGTCGAGCTGGAAATGCGGCCTGATAAAGGCCACCGCGCGGTAGACACCGGGTTTCCCCGGCACTTCCGAAACCTGCACAGATGCTTCACGCAACGGGAACTGCGCCTTGGCTTCCTGGCTGGCGTTGTCGTCCAACAATACGTACTGGGCGATCCACCGGTTCAGGAATTCCTCGACGTTGCCCGCTGATGCAAAGCTGCCGATCTTCTCGCGCATCATCGCCTTCAAGTAGTGAGCGATACGCGAAACCGCAAAAATGTACTGCAACTGCGCAGACAGAATCGCGTTGGCATTGGCCGAATCCGTGTTGTACTTCTTCGGCTTCTGTGCCGACTGCGCACCAAAAAAGGCGGCGTAGTCGGTGTTCTTGCAGTGCACCAGCGGCATGAAGCCGAGGTCACTAAGCTCTTTCTCACGACGGTCAGTGATGGCAACCTCGGTCGGGCATTTCAATGCCACTTCACCGTCGTCGGTGCGGAAAGTATGTGTCGGCAGGTCTTCAACCAGGCCTCCGCCTTCTACACCGCGGATCGCCGCGCACCAACCATAGCTCTCAAATGCCTGGGTCAGGCGCGCACCAGCCGCATAGGCGGTGTTGCACCACAGGAACTTGCTGTGATCGGCGGCTTCGATTTCTTCAACAAAGTTGAAGCCTTCAACCGTGGTTCCGTCTTTGGGGTTGTAGGGCAGACGCCCAAGGAAGCGCGGCAGCGTGAGACCAACGTAGCGGCTGTCCTCGCTTTCGCGGAACGACTTCCATTTGGCGTACTCCACCGTGTCGAACACCTTGGCCAAGTCACGCGGCTTGCCCATGTCCGTGAACGTTTCCAGACCGAACATGCCTTCACTGGCGGCCGACAGGAATGGCGCATGCGCAGCAGCAGCCACGTGCGACATCTGCTCGATGAAGTACATGTCTTCCGGCTGCCGGCCCAGATAGTAGTCACCGATGAGGGCGCCGAACGGCGCACCACCGAAGGTACCGAACTCTTCTTCGTAGACCTTCTTGAATAGTGCACTCTGGTCGAAATCGATGGCCGACTTGAAGTCCTTGACCAGATCCTTCTTCGGCGAATTGAAGACCTTGATCTTCATGTTCGGGCCGGTGGAGGTCTGCGAGCACAGGTAGTGCAAGCCGCGCCAGCTACCTTCCAACGCCTGGAATTCCTGAGCGTGCATCACCGCGCTGAGCTGCTCGGAAATGATCCGGTCAATCTCGGCGATGCGCGCATCCAAGGTCAGGTTGAGGTTGTCAGACACCACCACCGTGCCATCCATCACCTCCTGCGCAAGCGCAGAGATGATGTCCTTGGCACGCTCATGCTCGGTGCGCGACTTGGCGACCTTGCTCTTCTCGACAATCTGATCGAGCAGATCGATTTCCTCAGTGACCGCGTCCTGCGCGGCCAGTTGTGTGGCTTCAGATGCCATCGCTTACTCCTCCTTCGCCGCGCCGAGCTTCCTGAGCTGCTCGGTGTTGTTGAGCACATCCGTCAACAGGTCCTCGAGCTTTTCATTGCCCGCCAACTTGTTGCGCAGATCGGCCAGCTTGGTGCGCGACTCAAGCAGACGACGCAACGGGTCAATCTGCTGGACGACAGATTCCGGGCGGAAATCATCAATCGAGTTGAACTTCAACTCGACGCCGAACTCGCCACCGCTATCACTGATCTTGTTGGGCACGCGATAGACGGCACGCGGGCCAGCCGCTTCCATCACCTCGTCGAAGTTATCCAGATCGACGTTGACGAACTTGCGGTCCTTGACCTTGGGCAGCGCAGTTTCAGGCGTACCGCTGAAGTCACCCATCACACCAACTACGAAAGGCAGCTCTTTCTGCTCGATCGCGTCGCCCTTTTCCACGTCATACGTAAGCTGCACGCGCGGCGGCCGGATCTTTTGTAGCCGCTTTTGAACGCTGTCCTTCTTGGCCATGAGTGTCTCCTGACTGGTCCTGTAGATCCGGCTTAGTTGCCAATGTTCTGGAAGGGGTCGGCGCCGGTTGGGCGGGCCGGACGCGGCGCGGGCGGCGTAGCAGGCGGTGTTGGGCCAGTACGACGACCAGCCCCTGCTTGACGCGCAGGCGGACGCGCCGGCGGGCGCACCTTCGGCTTACCCGATTCAAGAATCGCTTCACCCATGGTGGTACGCAGCGTGGCGACCAGTGCCTGCGCCTCGCGCTGTGCCGTATCCGATGCCAGCGCGCCACGCCCGTCCAGGCGCTGCAGTGATTCATTGGCGATACGGAAGCCAGCGACGGTCAGTACACCATCGGCAACCAGGTCATCGGGATCGCGCTGCAGCACTTCTTCAGCCGCGACAATGGCACGTGCGTAGCGATTCTGGTCAAACTGCAACTGGGCGATACGAACCCACGGCTCTTTGCGCGTAGGGTCAGCCTTTGCTGCAACTTCAAATGCGTTGATTGCCGCATCAGCGCCAGCCGTGGAGACCTGCGCCTCGGCATTGGCCATGCTTACATCGAAAGGAATTGCTGTTTTCTTCGGCGTGCTTTCGCAAGCAGCCAACCCCGACAACAGTGCCAACGCCAACACCGAACGACATGCTGCCGCCCCAAACACCTTCACATCCATAGTGATTCCTTCGTCGAAATAAGTTCCTAAAGGGAGCCGCATTTCCGCCGATACAACTCGCGGGAATCCAGTCCCAGCGGCGGCAGTGTACATTCGGGAATGCGCGCCGGTATAGTCATTTTCGAAATCGCGATTTGTTTGCTCCAAACATTTCCTTCACATCGGCGTGCTGCACTTGCACCGGATGTAGTCATTCACCCGCTGTTTTATAGGCGCCCATCACTAAATGAATGCGTACATGAGCAAACTTTTGCGTGTGGTTTCCGTCACAACTTTCCTCCTCGCTAATACCATTGGATTAGCCGGCTGCGCCTCCGGCGGCAAGCTGAGCAAGGCGATGGACAGTACACTGCAAGCCGTTGGTCTGCGTGAAGCAAAACCTGAGAAACCTCCGGTAATTCCGCTGCAAATCTATGCTGGGACAAATCTCAATGCCGGCAATGACAAGCGTGCAAGCGCTGCCGTGTTGAAGATCTATCACCTACGTAGCGCACAGCGCTTTGAACAGGCCCCGTTCAATTCATTCCTCGACCAAGCCGGCGAGCAAGCCGCACTCGGGGCCGACCTGCTTTCGGTCAACGAAGTAGTACTGACACCGGGTGTACGACAGGAATTGTCCGAACAACTTAGCGATGGCACCGCTGTCATTGGCGTGATTGCCCTGTTCCGTTCGCCAGCGGAAGGACGCTGGCGTATGGCCTTTGATGCGCGCACCAAGAATCTTCCCAACGACGGTATAACCATTGGCGTACATGCTTGTGCGCTCACTACTGATAGCAAAGCACTAAGCTCACGCAGCTCAGGCGACCCAAGCAGCTTGGCCTCCGTTCGCTGCGCCGGTGCCCGCTGAACCAGCACGCCTTTTTGCTGCTACCCCAACATTGCGCCGCATGCATGCGTTAGTATCTTTCGTATTCGAACCACAAGACGTGATGAGAATCAGGGTGTGAATGGAGTTTTCACATCAAGCTGCGAAGCTGCTACTGCAGTAGTTATGCGCCATGGCGCAGTACGCTCAGGCGACGCGCCAACAGAATTTCCAAGGACTGAAATGTGGCTTACGTAAGCAGGATGTCGAAGGTCTTATGGGGTGAAGGTTTGTTCCTGCGCCCGCAGCACTTCCAGCGCCAAGACGCCTATCACGAGGCACGCCTGCAGGATCTATCGCAGACGTTGCACCCATATGCCTGGGGCGCGCGCCGCGTGCGCTTTGATCCGCATGCGTTGACCGGCGGCACCTTGCGTCCACTGGACCTGTCTGCGGTGTTCCCTGATGGTGAAAGCTACGATGCACCGGTGCACGACAGTCTGCCCGATGCCGTATCCCTTCAGGATCTTCCGCCTGGGGTACAGGCAACCGTTGTGTATCTCGCATTACCGCTATTGCGTGATGACGGTCGCAATTGCGCTGATGCCGAAGGCAGCGTGCTTGCGCGCTACCGGCAGGCCAATCGTGTTTCGGATGACTTGTTCACCGATGCCGCGGAAGCTGAGTTGGCCTATCTCAGCAAAGCAGTGAAGCTGCTTACCGACGACCAACCCAAAGATGCCTACTCCACCGTACCGGTTGCGCGCGTGCGCAGAACCTCCAGTGGCGGCTTCGAACTGGACGATGAATTCATCCCGCCTTGCGCGCAGTTGCAGGCCTCGCCCTTCCTGCATCGCGAGCTACGCTCCGTGCTGGATGCCCTGCAAGCCAAAGTAGATGCGCTGTATGGCCTGCATCGGCAGACCTCGCAGAACATCATCGAATTCCGCTCGGGCGATATTGCATCGTTCTGGCTGCTGCACACCATCAACTCCTCGTTCAGTGCGCTGGCGCATCTGCTGCATCATCCGCAGCTGCACCCCGAGCGCCTGCATCAGGAGTTGCTGCGCATGGCGGGCGCCCTGCTCACCTTCTCCAACACCTATCAGCTCAACGACCTTCCGGTGTATCGCCACGATCAACCGGAGGCCTCGTTCCGTAAGTTGCTGGAAATCGTGCGTGCCCTACTGGAAACCGTGATCTCCACACGCTACTTCAAGATCGCCCTGAGCGAGATCAAGCCCTCCTACCACCTCGGCCGACTCGACTCTCAGCGCATAGACGGCGAGGCCTCGTTCTATCTTTCCGTGTCGGCTTCCATGCCCGCGCAGGACCTTATCCAGACCGTACCGATCCGCTTCAAGATCGGCGCGCCGGATGATGTCGAGAAGTGCGTCCTTTCAGCACTGCCTGGCGTGAAGCTCACGCATGCAGCGCAGGTTCCTGCCGCCATCCCGGTACGACCAGGAAGTCACTATTTCGAGATTGACCCACGCGGCGCACTGTATGAGCGCATGCTCAAATCACAGTCGCTGATGATCTACGTCCCGGCCGGCATCGCCGACCTGAAGTTGGAACTTGTTGCGGTGACCACCTGATGAATTCACACCTGCCTCCAACCCCCGGCCCCATGCCGTCGCTGACTGGCAATGCGGCAATGGCCAGCAGCACACCGATATCAGCAACGCCACAAAGCCTGCAGGATCTGATGTCCGATGGCTTCTATCTGTTGCTGCTGTTGAAGCGCGGCCAGCTGCCAAACGATGCCGAAGGCTTCGTGCAGACCGTGCAGAAGTTCCTCGACAGCGTTGAGCGCAACGCGATGCGCCTTGGCATTGCTGCCGAAGACGTCTACGCATCCAAGTACGCATTCTGCGCGGCGGTGGACGAAGCCATTCTTTCTCAGCCTTCTGCCCTGCATGAAGTGTGGGAACGCAGCCCGCTACAGCTGCGCATGTTCGGCGAGCATCTGGCCGGCGAGCACTTCTTCGACAAACTCGAAGAGCTGCGCCGCCAGGGCGGCGCACGCCTGCCGTCACTGGAGGTTTACCACTATTGCCTGCTGATGGGCTTCGAAGGCAAGTACCGCCTGGAAGGCACCGAAAAACTTGGCTACCTCACCGCACGGCTGGGTGACGAAATTGTCTATTTGAAAGGCAAGCGTCACGGCTTCGCCCCACATGCGCTGCCGCCGGACAATATCCGCAACCAGCTGCGCCGGGTAATTCCGCTGTGGCTGCCCGCCGCCGTTGTCGGCTGCTTTGGTGTGCTGGCCTTCATCGGCCTGCGCACCTACATGGGACACGATACCCGTCAGCAGTTGGCTGCCTACAACAACGTCGTGCAGATGCCTGAACGCACTGCGCACATCACGATCACCTTGCCATGAGCCTGTCGATATGGACGTCCCGAGCTCCTCGTTGTCTACCGCGCTCGCTGCGCTTTCCCATCACAACCGGCTGATCAAACTGCAGGCCCCACATGAGGGCCTGGTAGTTGAACGCTTCGAGGGCCAGGAAGCGCTGTGCGGCGATATGCGGCTGCAGATCGACTGCCTGAGCACCGATGCACATCTGGAGACAGATGGCTGGCTGGAGCAACCACTGACCCTGCAACTGCTGTTGCCGGACGGCTCGAAGCGGCAATGGCATGGCCTGTGCACTGATGTCGCCCAACTTGGCAGCGATGGTGGGCTGGCCCGTTACCAGCTTGCTCTGGAACCGTGGACCGCGCTGCTACGCCTGCGCCGCAATGCGGTGATCTTCCAGGATCTGGATGTGCGCGCCATTTGCACGCAGATCTTCGACGACTACCCTCAGGCCAACTATCGCTTCGACGTAGAAGCAGCTCTGCCGCAACGCGCAATCACCACGCAGTATCGAGAGACCGACTGCGAGTTCGTCAGTCGCCTGCTGGCGGAGAGCGGCTTGGCCTGGCGCATCGAGCAGAATCAGGAAGGCGATGGCGCGCACACCTTTGTGGTGTTTGAGCCGCAGGCCGAATTGCCCGATCTGGGCAGTGTCCGCTTCCATCGCGTTGCCGCCAGCGAGTCCAGTGACGGGATAACCCGCTTCAGCGAACAGCAGCAGCTCGTTCCCAACAGCAGCACCGTCGCCAGTTGGCATGCCGACAAACTCAATGCCATCGCTGCACAAGCCGACGCCGAAGCCGGTGACGTTCCAGCGTTGGAAGTGTACGTGCAGCCGCGTGCCGGCCGCTTCAACGAATCCAGCTGGGCGCAGAACGAAGCACAAGCGCGGCTGGATGCGCTGCAGGTAGCCCAGCTGTTGCACAACGGCTGCAGCAGCGAACGCCGCATGGCTGCAGGTGCGCGCTTTACCCTGAGCCAACACCCACAGCATGAAGGCCGCCAATTCCAGGTACTGGTCGTCGCCCACGCCGCCGTGAACAATCTGGAAAGTGGCATAGCTGAATTGCTTGGCAATACTTCGTTGGAGCGCGGTAGCTACCGCAACAGCTTCATCGCGACGGCGGCCAAGGTACCGGTGCGCGCGCTACCGCATGACCGCCCTACCCTGCACGGCCCGCAGACCGCTCGCGTTGTCGGCATCGCCGATGCTGCGATCAGCCCCAACCGCGAACACCAGGTGCGCGTTCAGTTCGGTTGGCAGCGCGGCAGCACCCCGAACGCCGGCGGCTTGAGCGAAACCGGCAGTGCCCAAGGCGGGCACGCTCCGGGTGACCACACCAGCGGCAGCTGGGTCTCCGTCGCCGAGTGGGTTGCCGGCCCCAACTGGGGCACCGCTTTCCTGCCACGTATTGGCAGCGAAGTGCTGGTGGAATTCCTGCATGGCGACATCGACCAACCACGTATCACCGGCCAGCTGTACAACGGCAACGTTGCCCCGCCCTTTGGCGGCGGCATTGACGACAGCGCCAAACACCCCGGCGTGCTCAGCGGCCTGCACACCCAAGCCCACGACGGCAGCGGCAGTCAGCAATGGGTGATCGACGACACCCCCGGCCAGCTGCGCACGCGCCTGCACAGTTCGCTGGCCGACAGCCGGCTTGAGCTGGGCTATCTGATCCAACATCAAAACACCGAGCGCGGCACATTGCGTGGCGAAGGTTTTGAACTGGCAACGCAGGGCTGGGGCAATGTGCACGCAGCCGAAGGCTTGCTGTTGTCCGCCAGCACCCAGGAGCGCGCGGCTTCAACGGTGATGAACAACGCCGAAGTCGTTGCCCAGCTCAAGGGTGCCGAACGCAGCCTGGAGCAGATGCAGCAGACACTGCAGCAACAGCAGGTCCCGGGCCTCAGCGCATGGCAGCACACTGGTCAGTTGCGCGAGCAGATCGATCCCAGCGTAGACGGCCGTTTCCAAGGCGTAGTGAACGGCCAGTCCCAGTTCAAGCCCAGCGATGGCCGTACACCCGGTGAGCAAGCGGTTGAGCGCTTTGCCAAGCCGCTATTGCTGGCTGAAGCACCAAACCACATTGCCTGGACCACACCCGCAAGCGCGATTGCGTTCGCCGGACAGAACCTGCAATTGACCGTACAACAAGACCTGCATGCCAGCAGCGGGGAAACCATCGCGGCAGTCTCCGGCGGCCAGGTTTCGCTGTTCGCGCAAGCCGGCCCGGTGCGGTTGATTGCTGCCAACGGCCCGGTCAGCCTGCAGGCCAACGACGGCGAACTGGAACTGCTGGCCGACCAAGCCATCACCGTTACCGCCACCGAGCAGCGCATTGATGTGCTGGCGAAGGGCAAGGTCGTGCTGCAGGCAGGCAGTAGCGCAATCACTCTGGAAGGCGGCGATATCACCTTCAGCTGCCCGGGCGAGTTCAAGGTCAAGGCGGGCGAGCATCCGTTCCTTGGCCCCCAGACCAATCCCAGCATCCCCGAGCATCTACCCAAGGGCACCGCGTTGCCATTGCAGCAGTTCGGGATCCGGGTAGCGCAACAATTCGAACCTGGCGCGCTTGCAGGAAAGCCCTACCGTCTCGACTTGGGCGGAAAGATCTACGAGGGCGAACTCAGCTCGGATGGGACCATCGATCAGCCCATGCCCGATGGCGTCAAGAAAGGTCTTCTGAAGGTGTATCCCTTCGGCCTTGAGAATCACCCATGGGAATGGGAACTCGACCTGGCAGCGCAAAAACAAACCACCGAGCACATCGGGCTACAGTCGAAACTCAAGAATCTTGGCTTCTACGACGGCGCGCTTGATGGCGATTTCGGGCCAAAGAGCCGGATGGCACTGCAACGTTTCCATCGTTCGGTTGACGTTCCCGGTCTCAACACACCAAGCCTCGACGGCGTGGTTGCGCTGGGCAGTAAACACGACATCTAGGACGGATGCAGCATGCTATATGCCAACCACAACCTCCAACGTAGCGACAACGACGGCAATCCTGGCGCCAATCGTGCCCCGCGTTGGGGCGGAGTCAACAATCCGCCACCGCCTACACCTGCAGCTGCGCAGACACCCCAGAACCGCGGCGGCGGCACCGTAGCGGTACCTCAGCACGTCCGTCAGCTGCAGAATGATCTGCGGACACTCGGCTTCCTCTTCATTGCCAACGCGGATGGCGACTTCGGGCGCACTACGGAATGGGCGGTACGCGAGTTCCAGATATACGCAGCCATGGCCAACGTCGCCCAGGTCAACATCGGACGCCTTCAGGGATGGCGCCCACAAGCGGGCACAACCGCCCCGGAAGTGGCCGCTCTGGGACTTCGTCCAAATTCCAACCCGCCAGAGAGCTTCCATGTCGGCTCGCTTGACCGAGTGGCCAATGGAGCCAGGTATACGGGTCCGGTCAGCGGTGTCGTCAACCAGCGCACGCGTGCTGCCATCGAACATTGGCTTCAGAACAACTATCGATGCCCGGTGGTAATCGAAGCTTGGCAGGTCGCGCCAACTACCGGTCAACGCACCACGCCTGCCGCCAACGGCGTCAACATCTGGAACTACAACCAGATCACACAAGGTGTGGTGCGCGACGCCAACCGACGCGTGACCGCATATGTCCGCATGTTCTCACGCGACTTCAGTCGCTATTACACCTACCCTGCCGGGCGCAGCCAAGACGAATATCAGATCCTCGGTGGCTATGCCAGTTATATGACCTACGGTGGTGCTCGAAGCGAAGTCCCTACACACACGTGGACCGAAGCGGAGATGACTCCGGAACGTTTGATCGGCCCTCCCAACACCCTTGCGACGTTGGCGGCCAACACAAACGGGGCAACTGCATCCACCTACCGTGTGGCCCGGGCTACCGCCGAGATGGAATGCATGGGGATGTTCGACGGTATCAATGCATACGACGATGCGCTGATCTCGTTAGGCCCATGCCACTGGACCATGGGCCTCATGCCGCAGAACGGCTACGACAATGGCGAACTTCCAGGATTTCTGGCCTATGTTCTACACAGCAACCAAGCGCACTACCTCACCGCGTTCGGAAGCTTCGGCCTCTTCCCATCCAGCACTTGGGTATCAGCAAACACCGGAACGCTATGGAACCGCACCGCCCGCAAGTACGAAGGGTGGATACGCCAGCACAATGAGCAGACGCAGCCAGCCCAGGCCGTGACCGCCCTGGCCCAGACAGCCACGGCGAATCAACAATTGCCGATGGTGAATCGAGCTACCGCTGAGGCGGATTACTTCAAGACCTGGCACTGGTTCCACCGTTTTGCCATGGCCGGCAGAACCATAACCGGCGTACAGCGGGCGATGTGGGGCATGGTACGTCTACGGTTGCGCGATGTGCGCGCCATCAATGTAAACATCACCTCGGGGCGAACCGTCATAAATGCCGCGCTGGGAGATATCTGCACGTCCGAGAAGGCAACCGCCATCCTGTTGCGCTGGCACATATTCCGCCCGGCCCACGTGACTGGCCAAAGCGTTCCCAACTCGATACGCGCCGCCATTGCCAACAACACCAGATTGAACTGGTCATTGCCACTTGGGCAATGGACCGATGCACACGAGCAGGCTGTGACTGACCAATTGCTCTCCGATGCAGCTGCCATCAATGCAACACAAAACCAACTTGCCGCGTGGCCGCAATACGCCGGTCGCGCAGGCCGCCGTTACACAGTCAACAATGAGCTCGGGTCACTGCGTGCTGGCCGCAACAGTTTCCAGCTCGATGCAACGGGAATCTGACGCATGAATCGCATCTGGCTCAAGTACGTCTCAGTTCTGTTCGTGTGCAGCGTCGCGAGTTGCACTACAAACGCCGCACCACCGACGCTTGCGCAGCGATGTGCAGCTACACCGATCGACGATCTTGTTGAGATCAAGACCTATGAACAGGGATTGATAAGTGCCTGCCCCCCGGATGCGGACGAGGGCTGCATCTACAATCTGACAACTGGCCAAACGTTCAGTGCTGGAGCTCCGGATCTGAACGCCGACGGTTTACCTGATCAGATCGCCAAGAACCTGGGAAGCAACTACGGCAGTGCCGACATCACTCACTACCTCGGTTTCGTGCAATGCGGTGACGGCACCTCGATAAAAGTACTGGAAGGCGACTTCAAAAGTTTGACTGTCCCTGAACCTGTCGCGGCTGCTTGGCCAGACTTGGCCGCAACGCGGGAATGTGCCACGCCCGGAAAAAACGATGCACCGCCCCAACATGTAAAGCTTGTCTTCAACAAAACGACTTTCTCGTATGAGGAAGTCCCAAAAGTTGACCCACAATCCGTGTGCTCGCGCGACTAGGTGGAGAGCATCGCGCGCCCCCTCCCGAGGAGCCACCCCGCCAGCGAAGATTGAAGTTGCCCTCGGTTTCTTTCTTTTCAGCATTCTTCCTGCGTCATGCACAACAACCGTAATGGCGTACGTTCAGAGCACACCAAGCAGTCCATCTACATTTCTGATTGGACAGGACAGCAGAATCGTCATCGGCAATTGACCAGACGGCCATCACACCTGTGCTATCGAGGCAACAGTCAACAAGGCAACGCTCCGTAGATCCGCGCCACACGTACTCACGTTTGCGCTTCGTACTGAAAAGCTCACTCATTGGTTCATAAAAGTTATCGGAGCCAAAGCCCGGTGAATTGGCAGATTCCGACCTCAATGCAGCGCTCGGCTTTCTTTCCACAGGGGTCGGGAGCGAAGAGCACTTTTGCAACTCTACGAACGTTGGCTGCAGCACTTATATCGGTGCTCGGCTCGGCCGGCTGCAGTCCGCCCACGCCATCCGACATGCACGAAGTATCGCAAGTATATGAAACAGCTGCAGCGGAACCGGAGCGTATGACCACCCTACAGGCACGCCCCGATCTTCCTTCTGACCAGTTGAAAGGCATGTTCAAAGGCACGCTTGTAAAGCAGCTCGCATTCGAGGACAAAGATGGCGAGGGACTTCTGCTGCTTTCGCTCAGCGAGGAAACACTACAGGAAGACGCCACTGAAGACCTCGTCGACCGGGTTACCTTGCGAGCTGAGCAGTTCGTTCGCAGTTCCCCTGACGCGGCATGGACCTCGCGCTGGAGAGTCGAGCAGCCGACCTCATGCGAAGGCCTTGATCTGGAAGCCGGCTATTTCCCGGAGCAGACGCAGGCAACAGACCTGGATGCAGATGGCCGTGCAGAGCTGACGTTCGCCAGCCACAGTTTCTGCGGTGGAGGCATTGACCCTCAGCAACTGCGTATCGATGTACGCCAAGGTGATCAGCAACACTATGTGGTGAACGGCGACTCACTCGTGGAGATTGAAGGCGACCCACCATTCGGTGGCGAACGCCGTGATGATCCGAACGTAGCCAAAGCATCGATGCCACTTCGGGCACACCTGGACAACGTGTGGACGGCGATCAAACGCGGATCTACTCATTGAGCCAGGCTCCACCCACACCAGGCGGTCGTTCACCACAAAAGTCCTTGCCAAGCGCATGCGCATAGCTGCGTCAGCGACCGACAGCCGAGACAACATCACGCACGTCTACAAAGATATTCTCAACGAGAGGAACAAGGCCAAGTGGCGCGGAAAGAAGTCACCAGACGCTTACTCATAGCCGCCGCGCTCGGCTTGACACTCATCGGCTGCGATGCAAACCCTTCCCGGGCTCAGCCTTCGCCGGCAGCAACTACCGCCGCAGCTGCCAACGCAAAACCTATGATCGAAACCACGCCCACTGGTTTGATCTATCAAGGAAACGCACTGAATCTCGGCGCGCCCGTAAGCGAATGGATACAAGTGCTGGGCCAAGACTATCGAAGCACACAGCCAAGCCCCGGCCTTAACGTACTGGTTTGGGACAAGCTTGGCATCCACGTCTATCCCGACAACGGCAAAAGCCCAAGAGCAAGCATCGTCACCATTGTCCTGAACCATATAGACCGCGAAGCGGCTGGCTTTGAAGTCGCTGCGCCCGGCACCGAGCTGGAACCACTAAGCGTCTCCAGTCAGCCGCTGTCCTTGCAAGGACTGGTGATCACGAACCGAACGACGGTGCGCGATCTGCGAACTGCAGGTGGTCAAGCTTGGGATTTCAGTTGCACCAAAGGTGTAGCCACTTGCTTTACTCACCGCACCGATCTTGCGCCGGACCAGCTATCCATCGCCTTCACCGTCGATGGCCGCATCGAAGACAGCGTGATTTATGCGGTGGAGTTGCAGAGGGTTGCGGAGTAGTCCGGCCCATCAGCAGGAATCAAATGCCATTACCGGTGTTCTGGGCGGAAACAGCCTTGCTTGCCGCTGCGGCAAATCAGGATTGTCTTCGGCTCCAAAAATTCGGTCACGTAGAAGCCGGCAGCCCTGATCAACCAGCATCCAATTCATGACCTGACCAAACAGCGAACCTTGATTGGCAAAACGATCAATCCCAGAAGTCGCTCTTCTTATAGTTCGTGATGTCTTCAAACTGGATGCCCGCAAGCCCTGCCTGTTCGCAAGCGTCGCGGAACGCATCATTGCAGACCAGTACGTGACCAAGATCCAAACACTTGAACGCGGCGCCGTCAGGAATTCTGCCCTCATCTACAACGAAATTTTCAACGGTTTCGATTACGGGCACATCCGGAAAGTACTTGTAATGCACAACCTCTCCAGTCGCCAAGTCCTTCTCAAGTTCGTAGTCGGAGCGCTCCCAATCAATCACCGACGCCCACGCAGACCAACGCAGATAGAAGTATTTCTTCTTCGTTTTCTTCCGATCTGCCAGCAGCACATCCACCGCCACAAATTCAACGCCGACGCCAAAATCAAGACATATCCGCATGAAACGTTCGGACGCCATCCCGCACATACCCCAGCAATCGAAATCCAAGAAATCATGCTCGGCTTGGTAAACGTAGCCAGCTCCTGGATCAACCACGGAAGTATCCGGATTGAACGCATTCCATGACCAGCCCTTGTTCAACTTTCCCTTAAGAACAATGGGGCATCCCGGCGCACCAGATACATAATTCAAAATATATAGAGACATTTTTTCATCCCATCCAGAGAACCATGTTGTTTGCGCCACGCCGTGCTTGAACACTCATCGACCCAGCGAATGGTAGCCGTAATGCGTAACTTGTCCATTGCACCGGCTCTCGGCCAAGCGATGGTTGGCATCCCAGATCAAGGTCAGATCGTCGGGAGCATCGCCGGGCGGCACGCCTTTGCGTATCAGGTCGCCTGATCGGTCAAAGACGTAGTGCACGCCTTGATAGGTACCTTCGCGCGTCCAGGCGACCAACTCGTCGTTGTCACCCCCCACCACCTTGCGTGCCTGCACCTGCTTGATATCGGTGCGTAGGCGGTCGCCGGCGGGGTCATTGAAGAAACGCTCTATCTTGCCCTTCGGGTCGGTGTGCTGCAGCAGGCGACCAATGGCGTCGTAGCGGTATTCGTCCACGCCCTGGCCGCTGTCACTACGTCGGGTCAGGTTGCCGCTGCGGTCGTAGTCGTAGTTGGTTTCAAACAGCGGCGCCGCGTCCTTGGGGATGGACCGCGAGGTCAGCAGGTTGCGGCTGTCATAGCTGAAGTTCCGCTGCAGGTGCGGGCTCAAGGTTCCCTGCGTGGTCCGCCCCAACGCGTCGCGCTGCATCAGGATTGGCGACTCCTCATTGATCGCTATCGACACCGCCTGATCACGCAGGTCGTAACCAATACTCAGGTGATTGCCGGCAGAGGTCTCCCGTGACACCAGGTTGCCCACCTCGTCGTAGCCATAAACGACGCGGAAGCCATCCTGCAGCGCTTACAACAGCTGTCCAACCGGGTCGTAGCGGCGCTTGACCGTACGCGAGGGATTGCGCCGCTCGACCAGCTGACCGAGCTTGTCGTAAACAAAGTGCTCCTGCAACTGCTGGCCGTAAGCTTCATTCTTGCGCTCAGGAGCCAAAGACATTGGCCTATCGAGCCATATCCAAAGCAGTCTTGGCAGCGCCGGAAACAGAAGAGAACTCAAGAATCTGTGCGCTCTTTGGTAATGAGACGGAACTCAAGCCTTCGGCCAACCAGCTGCGAACTGCCAGATCAGGGCGTTCCTTCATACCCGCTGCGTCATCCTTTGGAACACAAATGGAAACAGTGATCTTCTGCTTCTTCGGGAAGTATGTTGCGTCAGAAGAAAAACCGGTCGAGCAGTAGTCAGTGATACTGCCACCAATCCAGAGCTCTATGTCGACGGCTTCCAGCCCTGGAACCAACACACCGGCCAGCGCAGCCTTCAACTTCGGCCGAACCCGTACAACCTCCGCAAGATAGGCAACCCCAACCTCAGGCCCTCCCATGCGTCCGCTCAATGCCACTTCCATCTGATCTCCCAATCACTAGCTTCTGCAAGCTGAAGCAGGGTTTCCTGCGTGGTCCTGCAATGACCCACCGATTCCCGCTCAGGTCATGCGGTTAATGTAGCGGCATAGGCCGCGTCTGGAGTCATCATCTTCAGCGCCTGATGTGGCCGCTGTTGGTTGCAGAAGGCGATCCAGTCAGCAATCACCCGCAATGCATGTGCTTGGCTCTCAAAGCGATGCCGATGCACGCATTGCTCTTTCAATGTCCGTACCACGCGTTCGACCATCCCGTTCTGCTGTGGGCAGTGCGGGGTGATGAACTCCTGCTTCAAGCCGTAGCTGCGCACCAATCGGGTGTAGTCGCGACTGGTGAAGACCAGACCATTGTCGGAGCCAAGCAGGAAGGGCTCCCGCACTCGCCCCAGTGTTCCGTAGCGCGTGATCAGCACCTGCTCCAGGGCAGCGGAGGCGGTGCCGGCCCGGCCGGTTCGCGACAGATGCCAGCCCAGCAGTTGCCGGGGGTGGCAATCGATCACCAGCGCCAGGCTGAGCCAACCGTCCTTGCCGCCCTGCACGCGGCACAGGTCCGTGGCCCAACGCTAATCTGGAAGCTCAGCGCGGAAACTTTCGCTTCGATGCGTGGGCGCTGTCCCAGTACCCGCTTGCGGACCTGCCAGCCTTTCATTTGGAAGATCCGCTGCACTGCCCACAGCAAAACGGGATGGTCGAACGCGTGATACGGACATTGAAAGAGCAATGCGTGCATCGGCATCGCGTCGAAAGCCAAACCCACGCCCTGCGGGTGATTGCTGACTGGATCGCCTTCTACAACCAACAGCGCCCACACCGGGCGCTAAGGAAGGTCTGAACAATCGACTCAGCCACGCTGATTTCCCTTGATCGAGTCGGCACCACGTACTACAAGTCGGGAACGCAGTAACTTTCCGGTCTATCCTTGCGCAGCAGGACGGCTTTTCCCGTCCTGCAGATAAAACTACAGTGCCTGCGGCAGCAACTGCCGCCACACCATCCACGGGTTCGACAGCGCGAACAGCGTAAGCACCTGTGCTGCGTTCTTGGCCAGACCGCGATAGCGCACCTTGGCGTAACCAAACTGGCGCTTCACAACCCGGAACGGGTGTTCGACTTTGGCGCGGATACTTGCCTTGAAGTGCTCCCAGCGACGTGCATGTTTGAAGTCGCGCTTGTTCTTGATCGTGCGCAGCTTGGAAGGCTTCTCGGCGATCAAGAACGCTGCCTTGATGTCCTGAAGTTCCGCACGATTCTCTGCGCCGGTGTAACCACTGTCGCCGTAGACCTCTTCTTCGCGTCCGTGCAAGAGGTGCTGCACCTGGGTTACGTCACCCACATTGGCCGCCGTGCAATGCGCGTGGTGGACGAGTCCGGAGTGCTCATCCACACCGATGTGCGCCTTCATCCCGAAGTACCACTGATTGCCCTTTTTTGGTCTGATGCATCTCCGGGTCACGCTTGCCATCGTCATTCTTGGTTGACGATGGCGCGTTGATGATCGTTGCATCGACAATGGTGCCGGCGCGCAGGCTCATGCCCTTACGCGCGAGGTGCGCGTTGATCTGCTTGAACATTGCCGCTGCCAGCTGGTGCTTCTCCAGAAGGCGGCGGAAGTTGAGGATGGTCGTCTCATCCGGAATCTCCTCCAGCCCGCCCAGCCGTGTGAACTGGCGCATCACCGGCGTATCGCACAAGGCCTCTTCCATCGCCGGGTCGCTCAATGCGTACCACTGCTGCAGCAAGTGGATACGCAACATCGTTTCCAGCCGGTATGGCTGCCGGCCTGGGCCGCCTGTCTTTGGGTAATGCGGCTCGATCAACGACAACAGCGCCTTCCACGGCACAACCAGCTCCATCTCAGACAGGAAGATCTCGCGCCGTGTGCGCTTGCGTCGGCCTTGTTGCTCGGCGTCGCCAAAGGTCAGTTGCATGGGCGGATCGGGCTCTCAACTCGTTCTCTGTAGTTTGACAGGCTGCGACGGAGTTGTTCAGACCTTCCCTAGTTACTCAATCTTGGAGGACGTCGACGGCTCACTCATTTCCCAAGTCATTCGTCTCGAGTGCTTCGCTCGTTACGCAATTCATCGACTACAACACAGAAAAAATCCTTTATAACTTCTGGAAGAGAGAGCTTTCTTTTTAAGGATGTGCCATCTACGCACTTGATGGTAAGTTCAGATTCATTCATCGCGAGTGAATCAATCTCCGAACGATATCTCGGGCTTGGAATTACAAGCAGATACCGCCCCCCCTCCCGCACGATACGAATAGACCTAGGCGCACCACCATCAAAAACCCTTGTTATATAGCATGTCTTGATTACACCGCCCTCACAATGAATGTCGATCTTGTCGTCATCCGCCCCTGTACCGATGTCAGCAATCTCGGTCAATCGGTTCACCAAGGCAATGTTCGCGCGATCGAAGGGGCATGTTGCGGACACAATATATTCTACAGCCTCACCTTCTTCGACTGACTCGACTCCAAGCACATCGCCATCCTTCCCTACGGATATCCGTTCTACTGGAGCCATAGCCCTATCGCCAAGAGGATTCAGGTCGACGAAAAATTTTGCGTCTTTGAGCATGTAGTAGAGCGGGGGTTCCGCTCCCAAACGCAGTTCGCCCCAACGGGGATCATACGAGAACAACGAAACATTGGGGTATATCAACCTCTGCATGCCGCCTCCAGCAATTGCCACGCGCGATCCGATTTTTGCCTGTCAGTCCCGATCCCGCGATAAATTGACCCAATCTCTCTACTCATTCTCTCAAACTCTGAAGAAGAAATTTCGATATTCCTTTGAAATACGTTACCCACGGTCTTCGGAATAACCACACTCGAAGCATTGCCATCAATCAAAATATCAAAAATATTAGATCTGCATCCAGTGCATACTCCAACCGGGATTTCACCACTCTTGAATTGGCCAGCGACATCACTGATTATCACCTTTTTCCCGTCAAAACCCGGCCCCTCGTCAATAAACCAGTTAAGCCCATTTATCTCCGCATGGCCAGCTGCACTACTCGTAGATCTCCTAGAGACGTCGCCAACCGTAACGGTTGCTGACGCACCATTCATTGGCTCTCCCCAAAGTCCTAATGGATCACATGCAGCGAACGGGTTGGACACATATGAGTACAGGTTAAGCGAGCCAGCAAGTCTTATCGGATCCACCGAAACATAAGCGCCCAGAGCGGAATCGTAATACCGATTCCGGTTGTAGCTAAATCCGGACTCGATATCAAAATACTGCCCTTGCAACCGAATGTTATTGACCACTAGTTGCACATCAACCTCAAGCGCTACGCCCCATGGCGAAACGGTAGCCTGCCAGTAGAGCTGACCACTACAATCCAAAATACGACAAGGGCTGTCATTGGCATCATTGATGAAGTATAGAATCTTTGGACGTTGAGCTCGCTGCAATACGCTTGTATGCGCGGGTGATTCACTTACGGAAATTTCACCCATCAACAATTCCGACGAATCGAATTCATCCATTAGCCCTTGAATGCTTGCAGGCGGCGGAGCGATTTGGCTGATCGGAGCCGACGCACCTTCATAGGTACTGGATGTACCCTTTGAGCCAGGCTCGCTCGGCCCAGACGAGCACCCCAACCACAAACCCCCAAGGACTCCGACTCCCGCATTCGCTCTAGGCTGCTCGTTCAGAGGCATCGCTATTCTGAACTTCTGAGAAGCCGCTTGAGGACTAGCGACGCAATCTGCGGCTTGAGAAGACGCGACTTTACCACCCATCCGTCCCTCCCTCCTTGCGACTCCCTCACGACTCGGCGCGGATGCGGCTGGGGTTGCCGGCAGATGCGGATTGACGAGAGCCAGTGGCACAAATGTCCTCGGATAATAGACATACTCCCGAACCTGCTCATGCAAGGCCGCCAACCTCTGCTGCCGCGCCTTGACCTCAACCAGGTTTGCAACATTCCCCACCCAAACTGGTGCCGCGTCTTCCGCGTCGTTAGCCTGCTGCACCTCGCCCAGCATCGCGTCGCCATCCCAGAAAAACCACGTCGTCTGCGTTGGATTGCGCTTGAATACCCTTCGACCAAGCGGATCGTAACCGTAGTGCGTGACTTGTCCATTGCGCCGGCTTTCGGCCAAGCGGTGGTTGGCATCCCAGATCAAGGTCAGATCGTCGGGAGCGTCGCCGTGCGGTGCGCCTTTGCGTATCAGGTCGCCCGCCCGGTCAAAGACGTAGTGCAGGCCTTGATACGTACCTTCCCGCGTCCAGGTGACCAACTCGTCGTTACCCCCTACCACCTTCCGTGCCTGCACCTGCTTGATCTCAGTGCGCAGGCGGTCACCCGCCGGGTCGTTGAAGAAACGCTCTATCTTGCCCTTCGGGTCGGTGCGCTGCAGCAGGCGACCAATGGCGTCATAACGGTATTCGTCCACGCCCTGGCCGCTGTCATTGCGTCGGGTCAAATTGCCGCTGCGGTCGTAGTCGTAGTTGGTTTCAAACAGCGGCGCCGCGTCCTTGAGGATGGACTGCGAGGTCAGCAGGTTTCGGCTGTCGTAGCTGAAGTTGCGCTGCAGAAGCGGGCTCAGGGTTTCCTGCGTGGTCCGCCCCAGCGCGTCGCGCTGCATCAGGATCGGTGATTCATCGTTGATCGCTATCGATACCGCCTGATCACGCAGGTCGTAACCAATTGCCAAACGATTGCCCGCGGAGGTTTCGCGTGACACACGATTGCCGACCTCATCGTAACCGTAGCCGATGCGGAAGCCATCCTGCAGCTCTTCCAGCAGTTGCCCGACCGGGTCGTAGCGACGCTTGACCGTACGCGAGGGATTGCGCATTTCCACCAACTGGCCGAGCTTGTCGTAGACAAAGTGCTCCTGCAGTTGCTGTCCAGGATGACGTACATCCGGCAGTGTCTTGCGGGTAATCCGCCCCATCTTGTCGGTGTTGAAGGCTATTTTCTGGCCGAGGGGGTCGACCGTAGTGCTCAGGCGCCCGGCAGCATCATAACTATAGCGTCGTGCCTGGCCCCAATAATCGACTTCTTCGATGATGCGACCAAGTGGGTCGCGCAGCAGCTGATAGGTCTCACCGCGCTGATTGATGACGGCGATCAGCTGCTCTTCGCTGTCATAGCGGTATGCCACCGCATGGCCATCGGCCTGAAGGCGACGGCCGATCTGGCCAATGCCGACATATTCCAGCCGGGTCTGCGCGCCGGCCTCATCGGTGTAGCGGACAAGCTGATCTTCCGCATCGTACTCGCAGCGCACGCCTGCACCGTCGGGCGTCACCGTTGCCAGCAAACGGCCCTTGGCGTCGTATTCATAGCGACTGACCTGGCCCAGCGGATCCACCTGTCGCAGCAGATTACCCAGCGCATCCTGCTCGTAGCGACTCTCATGCCCCAACGCATCGACGACCGCAGCAACCAGTCCGTGCCGGTCGTAGCGCAGCTGGGTGACGGCCTGCCGCGCGTTGGTCTGCGCGAGCAGTTGCCCGCTGGCGTCATAGTCATAACGTGTGGTCGCTGCCAATGGATCGGTCTGTGCAACCAGCAACCCGCGCAAGTCATAAGTCTGCTGCCACGTGGCACCATCTGGCGAGCGCAGCGCGACCATGTTGTCGTGGTCGTCATACTCCATCTGCAACGTACTGCCGTCCGCTCGTGTCAGGCAGCACAAGTTGCCGTGTGCGTCATAGGAAAACCCGGTGCGCAGGCCCTCCGGATCCGTTACCGCCACCGTGCGGCCGAAATCGTCGTACTCGAAGAAAGTAACGCCGTCGAGCGGATCAATCTCGCACAGCGGCAACTGGTTCTCGTCGAACTTGGTCACGCTCAGGTGACCAAGTGAATCGGTCACGCGACTCTCGCGCAGCAGTGCGTCGTACTCGAAGTGATAGTCGTACAGGCCATCATCACCCCAGGAGTGCACTACCCGCCCCTGCGCATCGAACGCGTAGTAGAACGACAGGCCGACCCGGTCCGTGTGCTGCACCAATCGATGCTGTTGATAGACAAATGTGCGCGCCGCACCCAAAGCGTCCAGCGCCGCAACCAGATCACCTTCATTACTGTAGCGGTAGCTCACCAATGGGTGCACGAGACCGGTTGCAGGGTCGTGCAGTGCCATTCGCTCTATACGGCCCTGGCGCGTATCCACGTCGATGAAACGGCCTTGCAGGCCGCCCACACCGCTCTCGACAATTCGCACAAGGTGACCACCGTTGCGCTCGAAGCGCCAGTAGTTGCCACTGGAGTCTTCGATGCGCTCCAACGCCTGCAGGCCGTGCGCCGGCAGCGCAGCAACACCGCTGGGCACATCATTGCCGAACACGTACTCCAACCCACCCTTGAAGCGCACCCGTAACTGACCCTGCCGACGCAACAACCGCGCGCCATCTACGAAATCGAGTATCGCTGCCGCCTCGCCATCCACCGGCGGCAGCTCAGGAAAGAACGCCACCTGCCCAGGGCCGGACATCCACACCGAGCCATCGCCCAACACCTCCAGCATGATGTCGGCGGGCGTCTGCCAACCGATGCCACAGGTGCCGCCGCGCCCGATCTGCGCGGAGCTGTAGCTACGCTGCCATGCCAATGGCAGGCGTCCGGGGATATCGAAATCCTGATGGCTGACCACAACGCTGCCATCGCGGATATCGACCGGTTCGGCGCGTAGAATCCTGCATTTGAGCGTGCCCGGCGGCAGGTGCCCCCACTTGCCTTGGCGCCACTTCTTGAAGGCATCCATCTTGCCTTGGAAGAACTTGCTCTTGCGCAGCTTCCCCAGCCCCGCAAACGCCGCACGGAACGCCATCGCTGTCCACGAAATCGTCGGCGGCCCACCCACAGTCACGCTGGTCGGAATGGCGACGTTCAAGCCGGTCGGCAAGGACATTGCACGCAGCGACTTCTTCGGCTTCTTCATCCGGAACGGATTGATCATGCCGGCCAGATTGCAGTCCAGTACCGGCATCGCCAGCCGTGAGAACGGCTCGCCATCGGCCGACACCGTGCGGCTGCCCATGAAGATTTCTTCACCGTCGAACTGCGGCCCCATCGGGGCCGCCAGCGGTGGCGCCCATACGCCCAGTGGAATATGCACATCCAGTCCGCCTGTGCCGGCGGTGGCGCGATGCACACCGTTGACCTTGATCGTCGAACCAATAAACGGGATGTAGTCAAATGGATCGAGCACCAGGCCGATATGCGGCGTCGGCAACGGGCTTGGCGGCACCGCGTACATGTGGATGTCGATGCCCAGCTGCGGGTCGAAATGTTTGGCAGCGATGCTCATGGCAACACTCCTTGTCGCTCAGAGCGCGCGCAACAGCGCACGCAGGAAGGCCTTGACCTCGTCGCGGTACTCCGCGCTGATCCACGCCACCACGATGATCCCGATCACGATGGCCACTGCCATCACTGCTGTTTTCCGGCTTGGCGTCATGCCAATGCTGCTCCTGTGGTTGTTGATGCGCTACGCGGCGTGGCGGGCGGCTGCAGCAATGCTGATGGGTCGGGCAATGGTTGCATCGCCGGCGGCTCGCTCCATACCGGTATTTCATGGTCGAGCGGATGCTCGATCGCGGGAATACCGTTCCAACCGGGGTCCAGAAAGTCGCGCCCCACCGCGACAATCTTGCGGAAAAACTCGTCACCGCCCTGAATCAGTCGCTCGCGCTCCTGCTGGGCGCGGTGGAAGCCCTGCTCCAAGGCAACATCCAGCTGCGCTTCGATTGCGTCCAATGCTGGTAGCGCAGGTCGCGGTCCCAACGCCATGGCCTTGCTTTCGGCGGTGCCTAATACACTGGCGCTGGCCTGCAGATAGCCCGCCGAAACCTCCTGCAACTTTTCGCAGCGGCGTGCATCCTGCAGCAATAGCAGGTCCCACAATGCCTGTGGCAACGTCGTCGTCTTGCGGTCTGCCGGCGAAAGCGGCTTGGCGATACGTATGGCCTCCAGCAGCTGGGTGCGCGCGACTTCTTTATTGCCCGCCTGCAACTGGCACCAACCCGCCATACGCTGCCCTTCCAGCTGGAACATGGGGTTGGGAATACTGGCGGCCGATCCCGATGCCTGCAGATAGGTCTGTGCAGCGCGTTCCGGCTGCTTGGCGGTAAGCCAGCAGCCCGCTTCGCCAAACCAGCTCTGCATCACCAGACTCGCCCCAGCGGCATTGCCGCCGGCGCGTGCGCTGTCAGCGGCAGTGCGCGCGCTACGGTAGGCGGTGATGGCTTGAGCGTGATCTCCCTGCTTGAGCCAGGCACCGGCCACCATCATCTGCACCACCGATTGCTGGTCGTGCCAGCCGTTGCGTGCGGCCAATCCCTGCGCACGTTCGGCGCGTGCCACCACCTGTGCCGGGCTGCCACGCTCGATCAACAGCATCAGGTCCGCAAGCAGCTGCCGGTATAGCACCTCAGGCCCGCGGCCGCTGGCCTGCGCTGCGGTATCGCGGGCAATACCGAACATGTCGACATCGCCGCCGATCAACACCGCCGTGCTGGCGTGCTTGTCCAGCAGTGACTGCCAGCGCGGATCTTCCTGCGTATCCACCAACACCAATCGCAGACGTGCGCTCGGCCCGGCCGCCAATGCAGTGGATATCCAGCGTTCAAAGCCATCGCCAGGAACATGCCGCTCCGGTTCGAGCACTGCTGCCATCAAGCGCATGTGCGCGCCGTGATGCTCGATGAAGCCATCCAGCACCTCGACCACGCCGGCAGCGGAATCCGGGTGCGTCTCGCTCGGGCCGCGCCAACCCAGCGCTACGCCCTGCTCACGCAGTTCGTCCTGGCTGCCGAGATAGCGTTCCAGCAAGTCCTGCTTGATCTGCCGGCTATAGCGAAAACCAAGTTCGTAGCGGGTGTCGATACGCAGGAAATAGTCCGCTGTGTCGCGTCCTTCGTCATGCCGCTGCATCTCGAAGAACGCGGCTAACAAGCGGCTGGCGTTGGCTGGCAAACGCCAGACAAGCAGCCGCTTGGCAGGGTCGGAACTTGCCTGCAACCACGCTTCGCGCAGGGTGTTGAGGCCGCGCAACATGGGGGTGTCCTGCATGCTGAATCTCCGTTCTGCTTAGCAGTTGAGCTTGATCTCGCTGCCGTTGACCGATACGCCGCTGGCATTGATCACCACCTCCGAACCACCGGCGCTGATCTTGATCTCGCCCGCAGTGATCTCGATGGCTGACGACTCTCCCACCGCCGCGATCAGTTTGGCCGCAGACGCCAAGGTCATGTCGCCGGTAGAGAATTGCGAGTGGGTTTCAGTGACACCCTGCTCAAACGTGCCTTCCACGCCAATGGTGCGCGAGCCCTTGTTGGCGTCCTCTACCGCACCTGTGACCCCACGCTTGTCCAGGCCGGTGATGGTGGTTTCGCGCCCCGCCAGGTACTGCTCGGTAACCTTCCCCTGCACCTGCTCCCACGAGGTCGAAGTGATTGTCTGCTTCCACGTTCCGGTACGTTGGCTGATGTAGTTGCCGGTCAAGGTCGTGGTGAACGGACCGGTGATGGTTTCGGTATAGCCAACCGCAACAATCGTCTTGGTCTGACCGTTGTGATACGTCTCACCCACGGCACCGGTAACATCGGTTGTGCGCGTACCGGTGACAGTGGAGGTATCGGTACCGGTGACGGTGATGCCGCGATTACCAGTAACGCCGATGGTCTGATTGCCGCCTACGGTCATGCCGTGGTCAACCGTCACGCTGGTGGTTTTGTTGTTGAGGATGCTCGCGGTCTGGTCATTGAGCACAGTGGTGACCATGTCGCGCTGGGCGCGCATGTTCAGCAATTCGCCGCCGGCACCATCGTGCATGGTGACTTCGTTCCAACCGCCGCCCTTGACCGTTTTCGACTTCAGGCCGCTGACTTCCATACCGAACGGCGGCATGTTCTGTTCGTTGTAGACACGGCCGGTGATGATCGGGCGATCAGGATCACCATCGAGAAAATCAACAATGACTTCCTGCCCAACACGCGGTGGCGATACTCCGCCCATGTCGGCGCCTGCCCACGGACTTGAGCTGCGGATCCAGCAGGAGGCGTTCTCGCGCCGGTCCAGCTTCCTGTCCCAATGGAACTGCACCTTTACCCGGCCAAAGGCGTCGGCGTGCAGCTCTTCGCCAGGCGGTCCGACCACGGTAGCGGTCTGCGGCCCGGGCATGCGCGGCCACGGCGTTTGTCGCAGTGGACGGAACGGAATGCGTCGCCGCAGGACCTGCGCCTGCATCTCCACGCTGGGCAGCTCGGCACTGGAGAAATCACTGGCGAAGTTGTTATGCCCTTCGCGCTGCATCGACACAACGAAGAACTCGCGGTCCACCGCATCGCGGCCGATGAAGTCAGGATGCCGCTCCAGACTGAAACAGCCACCTGCAGCAAGTTCACCCGCATTACCGGCACATTCGAACAGTTTGGTTGGCCAGCTGACCTCTTCATTGCGCACTGCCGCCAAGGCTTCACCAATACGACTGCTGGCGAAGCGCGCGGCGCCGTCATAGCGGTACTGTTCCAGCGGTGGCAACAAGCCCATCGGCACCTGGTTGCCTTGATTACCATCGAGCTGTTGTTTGGGCTGCTTGAAATCGAAGCTGCGTAAGGTCTGCGCGCTCGGCCCTACCCTGCGCCGCGCGCCCCACCGATGGAGGCCGGTTCGCCCCAAGGTGCCCTGATCGGAGACATAGGCAATACTTCCCGGCTCACCATGCACCACGCTGAGCGTGGAGTCATCGCTGATCACCAGCTCATGTCCTTCGTCATCGTGCAGGAAGCTGTAGTACAGGCCCGTGTCTTCGAGCAGACGACTGACGAAGGCGAAATCCGACTCGTTGTACTGCACGCAGTACGACAGCGGCAGCAGCTTGCCGGCGTTGAGATCGTAGCGATAGCGGGCCAATTGCTCGTAGCCGGCAAACACTTCTTCAATGATCTCCAGGACGTTCTTGTCCTGGAAGATGCGGCAGTTGCTGGTGTAATCGAGGAATGCGAACCAAGGCGCGACTTCGGCGCGGTAGCTGTTGAATTGCGCCTGCTGGCCGGTGCTGGCGAACTCGCGCACGTAGCCATGCACACTGCGGCCACCGAACTCATCACCAAGCAAAAGCCGCAAGGGCTGGCCGACCAGCTGCTTCAACTCCAGCCTGGGTTGAGTGGAAAGCAACTCGACGTGATATAGAAATGGTGTGGAAACTGATTCGTTACCATCAAAACGTTTGACCAGAAATGTATCCGGAGCAAGCGCGGTTTCTACACGAACCAGGCGGCGGTCTTGATGCAAGCGTTGCAAGCCGCCTGCTGCTGAAAGTGATTCGGCGAACATCGGGCGTTCCGTCGTCCCATGCGTGATCGAGAACCCGACTGTGCCATTGCTTTATGAAACGCGCCAGTTTTCTGACACGGCAATCACCCGATCAAACGCTGAATTCGTAGGAAAGTATTAGGAGAGTACGCCGGTCGTCACAAGAACCTAACGCAACGACGCGCTTCTGACACGTTGAATTGCGCCAAAGCAGCCTTCGCTGCAGGTTGAGATCTCTGCGCTTGTCTGGACATTCATCAACACTTTTTGACGGCTATCACATCATTCCCGAACACAGGTCATCGTGCACAGAATGTTGGACTGTTGTAGCCACAAGTACGCGCAGGAACACCATGTGTGGTGATGGCGCCACCGGTGAGGCCGCTGCCGAGCATGGATCGGCACTACAGGTGATGCGTTCAAGCTCTTTCCTGCATCGCCACAACTTCAGATCAAGCGGAGGTGCAGTGCTCGACGATCAGCTGGATGGCCTTGCCGCCGCGGTAGTCGTCACTCACCAGGCGGTAAGCGATCTGCACGTGTTGTGCGGGTGCGGTGCCGGTCCAGCCGCTGAAGTGGATCGCGTTGATTCGCATCGAGGTACCGGTCTGACGCAATACGAACTTCAGATGGCGCTCCTTGAGCACGCGCCATTCGAGCACTTCAAAAGCACCGTCAAACAAGGGTTCGGCAAATCCCTGCCCCCACGGGCCGGCAAGACGCAGCGCTTCGGCGTGCTGGAAATCCAGTTCAGCAGGCGACAGCTCGCCGTCGCTGAGCAGCTGCTGCTGCAGCAAGGCCGGGTCCAAGCTGCGCTGCACTTGCTGTTCGAACACCGCCTTGAACGTATCCAGATTTGCCAAAGGCAAACTCAGCCCGGCAGCCATCGCATGGCCACCAAACTTCTCCATCAATCCCGGATGGTTGGCGTTGATCGCAGCCAAGGCATCACGGATATGGAAGCCGCTGATCGAACGCGCCGAGCCACGCAATGCGTCGGCACCGGGCTCGGCTGGTGCAAAGGCGATCACCGGTCGGTGCAGCCTATCTTTCATCTTCGAGGCGACCAGCCCGACCACGCCCGGATGCCACTCGGCATAAAACAGGCAGGCTGCAACCGGTCGTTGCATGTCGTCATCCAGCAATGCACGGGCGACGGCGCGCTCCGCATCGTCGGTCATGATCTGCTGCACTGCGCGGCGCTCTGCATTGATCTCTTCCAGCAGCGTGGCGATATGCCGCGCCTGTGCAGGATCTTCGGTCAGCAACAGCTCGATGCCGAGCGCCATGTCTTCCAGGCGCCCTGCCGCATTGAGGCGTGGCGCAACCGCATAACCGATGTCGCTGGCGCTGAGCCGGCGCGGGTCGCGGCCGCTGACCTCGATCAAGGCCTGCAGGCCCACAATGGCCTTGCCGGCGCGCAGCCGGCGCAGACCGGCGGAGACCAGGGCGCGGTTGTTGTCGTCCAATGCCACCAGATCGGCGACGGTGCCGACCGCGACCAGGTCCAACAAAGTAAGCAGATCAGGTTCGGGCTGCGTACCGAATGCCGATTGCTCGCGCAGATGACGGCGCAGCGCCATCAGCACGTAGAAAATAACACCCACACCGGCCAGCGCCTTACTGGGAAATGCGTCGCCGTCAACGTTCGGGTCGACAATCGCATCAGCAGGCGGCAGCTGCTCGCCGGGCAAGTGGTGGTCGGTGACCAGCACCTGCCAGCCCAGGGCCTTTGCTGCGCGTACGCCGGCATGGCAGGCGATGCCGTGATCGACCGTGACCAGCAGGTCCGGCTTCAACGCAGCCAGCTCTTCCACCAAGGATGGCGACAAGCCGTAGCCATGCAGCATCCGGTTCGGTACCGCATGCACCACATCACGCGCGCCCAGCATGCGCAGGCCGCGCACACCCACCGCGCAGGCAGTCGCACCATCGCAGTCGAAGTCACCAACAATCAGAATGCGTTTGTCGTTGGTGATGGCATCGGCCAACAACTGCACCGCAGCCTGCATCCCGCCCAGCAGCTCGGGCGCGTGCAACTGGGCAAGTCGCGGCTGTGCCTGCTCGGGCGTGGTCGCGCCGCGTGCGGCATAGATGCGACGCAGCAGCGGCAGGGTTTCATCGTTCCAGCCGTCGACCGCAACCATATCGCGGCGAACGATCTTCAAACTGTCACTCATCAGCAAGCGTCATGATCGGTTTCTTCCACAGGAGCCAACGCTGCCCGCGGGTGATGCGATAGCCGGTGCCGTCTTCAAAATCCAGCTGCAACTCGCTGAGTTCGCCACGCTTGAGCGCTTCGAGCAAGGGGGCGATTGCATCCCGCGCCAGCTGCTGCAGCGAACGCAGCTGGCGCAGATCGACCAGTGCATCGACGCTCTGCTCGCCGCCCAGGCGCACGCCCGCCATCGCGGCCAATCCCTGCACCAAGGCATCGCGACTGCGCACCTGCGCGTGCGCGGTATGTACCGATGTCGGCAGGCTGCCTGCGCCCCAGAACCACAGCGAATTGACCGCACGCTGGCCTTGGGACACGCGTTGTTCATTCCATGAATGCTGGTGCAGGACCACCTGCGCTTCGGTCAACAAAGCGCGCCAACGGCGTCCGTTCTCACCGTTGGGCAGATGCGAGAACAAGTCATCGCCGAGCACCACATCCGGCTCTGCAAACTCGGGCAGCGGCGTGTCGGCAGGCAGACGCAGATACCAACGCGACGGCGTCGGCGCATCCAATTGATAACCGAAGCCGGCAAACAAAGGCTGCAACGCTGGCAACAAGGCGTCCACGTCAGCCTGTTCCAAGCGCAGCGTCTCGGCGGCCGCCATCAGTCGCGCGCCCTGCATGTCCGGCACGATATTGGCCGGATCGGCGCGCAGCCAGAAGCCGCCAACGGCATCGCCGGCATCGGTTTGCCGGGTCAACGCAGCAGCCGACCAGTCGGCAGGCTGCACGCTGAAGTGACGGCGCAGCTGCGCCGATTCACCGGCCGTACCGAGCGAGCGCTCGGCACGACCCAGGGCCGCAGCCACCTGCGCCGGCAGTTCGCCTGCCGGAAAACGGCTGCGCGCGGGCAGCAGCAGTGTGGCTTTGGCCATCGTCAGTCGAGGTATTCGACGCTGACGATTTCGTACTCGCGCTGGCCAGCCGGCGCATCGATGGCGATGGCGTCGCCCTCGTTCTTGCCGATCAGTGCGCGTGCCACTGGCGAGGAAATGGCGATCAAGCCCAGCTTGATGTCCGCTTCCAGGTCACCAACGATCTGGTAACGCTTTTCTTCGTCGCTCTCGACGTCAGCCAGCGTCACAGTCGCGCCAAACACCACCTTGCTGCCGGCATTGAGCTTGCTGATGTCGATGACTTCCGAATGCGACAGCTCACCTTCCAGCTGCTTGATGCGGCCTTCGATGAAGCCCTGCTCTTCGCGTGCGGCGTGGTACTCGGCGTTTTCCTTCAGGTCACCGTGCTCGCGCGCTTCGGCGATGGCGGCGATGACCTTGGGGCGCTTTTCCGACTTGAGGTGATCCAGTTCCTCACGCAGGCGCTTGGCGCCCTTCATCGTGATGGGGGCTCTCATGCATTCAACTCCTTGTGCAGTTCCTGCAGCGACAACACCGGACCGGTACCACGGAACTCCAGCGACTGCACCAGCGCCTTGGCGCCAGCAACGGTGGTGGAGTACGTGATGCGGTTCTGCAGTGCTTCGCGGCGGATCGAGAACGAGTCGTTGATCGCAGCACGGCCTTCGGTCGTGTTGACGATGTAGACGATCTCGCCATTCTTGATGCTGTCCACGATATGCGGACGGCCTTCAACCACCTTGTTGACCACGTCACAGGTGTAACCGTGCTGCTGCAACCAAGCGGCCGTGCCGCGGGTAGCCACCAGCGAGTAGCCGCGTTCGACCAGGCCCTGCACCGCCGGCATCACGCGCTGCTTGTCAGCGTCGCGCACCGAGATGAAGACCTTGCCGACCGGCGGGGTCTTGATGCTGCCGGCTTCCTGCGCACGTGCAAACGCGGCGCTGAAGGTGCGGCCTACGCCCATCACCTCACCGGTGGAGCGCATCTCCGGCCCGAGGATCGGATCGACGCCCTGGAACTTGGCGAACGGGAAGATGGCTTCCTTCACCGAGTAGTAGCCCGGCACGATTTCCTTGGTCGCGCCCTGCTCGGCCAAGGTCTTGCCAGCCATGCAGCGGGCAGCGATCTTGGCCAGCGCCATGCCGGTGGCCTTGGACACGAACGGCACGGTGCGCGAGGCACGCGGGTTGACTTCCAGCAGGTAGATCACGTCCTTGCCATCGGCATCGGTCTGGATCGCGAACTGGGTGTTCATCAGGCCCACGACCTGCAGTGCCTTGGCCAGCTCGGTGACCTGGCGACGCAGTTCGGCCTGGGTTTCAGCCGACAGCGAGTACGGCGGCAGCGAGCAGGACGAGTCACCGGAGTGCACGCCAGCTTCTTCGATGTGCTCCATCACGCCGCCGATCAGGACCTTGCCGTCCTTGTCGCAGATAATGTCGACGTCGGCTTCGACCGCTGCATCGAGGAAGTGGTCCAGCAGCACCGGCGAATCGTTGGATACCTTGACCGCGTCGCGCACGTAGCGGGCCAGGTCGGCTTCGCTGTAGACGATTTCCATCGCACGGCCGCCGAGCACGTAGCTCGGGCGCACCACCAGCGGGTAGCCGATTTCGCGGGCCAGCAGCAGGGCTTCCTGGTCGTTGCGGGCGATGCGGTTCGGCGGCTGCTTCAGGCCGAGCTTCTCGACCAGCTGCTGGAAGCGCTCACGGTCTTCGGCCAGGTCAATGGAGTCCGGCGAGGTGCCGATCACCGGCACGCCATTGGCTTCCAGCGCACGCGCCAGCTTCAGTGGGGTCTGGCCGCCATACTGCACGATCACGCCCTTGGGCTTTTCGAGCTCGACGATTTCCAGCACGTCTTCCAGCGTCAGCGGCTCAAAGTACAGACGGTCGGAGGTGTCGTAGTCGGTCGAAACGGTTTCCGGGTTGCAGTTGACCATGATGGTTTCATAGCCGTCCTCGCGCAGGGCGAGCGCGGCATGCACGCAGCAGTAGTCGAACTCGATACCCTGGCCGATGCGGTTCGGGCCACCGCCAAGAATCATGATCTTGTCGCGGTTGCTCGGCGCGGCCTCGCACTCTTCCTCGTAGGTCGAGTACAGGTAGGCCGTATCGGTGGCGAACTCGGCGGCGCAGGAGTCGACGCGCTTGTAGACCGGACGCACCTTGTGGGCACGACGCAGCGCACGGATGGCCGCTTCGTTGGTGCTGGTCAGCTGGGCGAGACGTGCGTCGGAAAAACCGGCGCGCTTGAGCTGGCGCAGGCGCGCAGCATCCAGCGCGTCGATGCCTTCGGCATGCACCTGCTTTTCGTCGGCAATGATCTCTTCGATCTGGTCGAGGAACCACGGGTCGATATGCGACAGGCCGTAGATCTCTTCCACGCTCATGCCTGTGCGGAAGGCATCGCCCACGTAGAACAGTCGCTCCGGGCCCGGGGCCTTGAGCTCGCGCTTCATGGTGGCGATGTCGTCTTCGTTGCCCAGGTCCAGCTCGGTCGGGTCGAGGCCGACCTTGCCGGTTTCCAGGCCACGCAGCGCCTTCTGCAGCGATTCCTTGAAGGTGCGGCCCATCGCCATCACCTCGCCCACCGACTTCATCTGGGTGGTCAGGCGAGCGTCGGCGGCCGGGAACTTCTCGAAGGCAAAGCGCGGAATCTTGGTGACGACGTAGTCGATGGACGGCTCGAACGAGGCCGGGGTCAAGCCGCCGGTGATTTCGTTCTTCAATTCGTCCAGGGTGTAGCCGACCGCCAGCTTGGCGGCGACCTTGGCGATCGGGAAGCCGGTGGCCTTGGAAGCCAGCGCCGAGGAACGCGACACGCGCGGGTTCATCTCGATCACCACCACGCGGCCGGTGGTCGGGCTGATGCCGAACTGCACGTTGGAACCGCCGGTATCCACGCCGATCTTGCGCAGCACGGCGATGGAGGCATCGCGCAGGCGCTGGTATTCCTTGTCGGTCAGGGTCTGTGCCGGTGCCACGGTGATCGAGTCACCGGTGTGCACGCCCATCGGGTCGAGGTTCTCGATCGAGCAGACGATGATGCAGTTGTCCGCGGTGTCGCGAACCACTTCCATCTCGAATTCCTTCCAGCCCAGCACCGATTCTTCCACCAGCACTTCGGTGGTCGGCGACAGTTCCAGACCGCGGCTGACGATCTCGATCAGCTCTTCGCGGTTGTAGGCGATACCGCCGCCGCTGCCACCCAGGGTGAAGGACGGGCGGATAATGGTCGGGTAGCCAACGCGGGTCTGGATTTCCAGTGCTTCTTCCAGCGTGTGGGCAACAGCAGCGGTCGGGCATTCCAGACCGATCTCGCCCATCGCCACGCGGAACAGCTCGCGGTCTTCAGCCATCATGATCGCTTCGCGCTTGGCGCCGATCAGTTCGACGTTGTACTTCTCCAGCACGCCGTTGTCAGCCAGGTCCAGCGCGCAGTTCAGCGCGGTCTGGCCGCCCATGGTCGGCAGCAGCGCGTCGGGGCGCTCCTTCTCGATGATCTTCGCCACCGTCTGCCAGTTGATCGGCTCGATGTAGACGGCATCGGCCATCTCCGGGTCGGTCATGATCGTGGCCGGGTTGGAGTTCACCAACACCACGCGGTAACCCTCGTCGCGCAGCGCCTTGCACGCCTGCGCGCCGGAGTAGTCGAACTCACAGGCTTGGCCGATGACGATCGGGCCGGCGCCGATGATCAGGATGGTTTTTAGGTCGGTGCGCTTTGGCATTTTCTTCTCTAAGTCAGTACAGCGTGTCTGGGGGAAGTGATCGCACGCTGTCGATCAGGAAAACTCTTCTGGATCAATCGTGACACCGCATTGGCTCTGGATGCGCTCGCTCATGCGCAGCGGCAGGCCATCGGGCATGTCGCCCAGCTCCGCAAGCACGGCACCCAATGCTTCATAGGAGCCGCTGGCCATGAACTCGCCCACCTGTTTGCGCTCCAGCTCACTGGGCTCACCCTCGAACTCGGCAGGCAAGGCGGTGCCATACATCATCTGGCGCTGGGTAGCGACCATGCGCTTGCCGCCCTGGCTCGTGTAGAACGTCTGCCAGCGCTTGAGGTGCTGCTGTCCGTCATTGCCAATATTGGCGACCAGGCGGTCCACCAGCGCTTCATTCAGCACCTCGCCGATCGGCGTGGCCATGCACTCGCGTTTTGCCGCCGGAATCTGCTGGAAGAGCGTGACATTGGCCAACATGGAAGTGGCCGCGTCATTGCCCATGCGCTCGAAACCGGTCAGCGGCAGCAGATCGCGGATCTCCTGCGCGGTCACTGGCGCCGCGCTGGCCACCGAGGTGGCCAGCAGCGCCGGCAACATCAGCCAGCGCGCCTTGCTCACGCCTTGGCCCCTTCCATCAGGGTGATGAAGCGGTCGAACAACGGTGCCACGTCACGCGGACCCGGCGAGGCTTCCGGGTGGCCCTGGAAGGAGAATGCCGGTGCGTCGGTCAATGCGATGCCCTGGATGGTCTGGTCGAACAGCGAGCGATGGGTGACCCGCACATTGGCCGGCAGCACGCTCTCGTCGATGGCGAAGCCATGGTTCTGCGAGGTGATCATCACCCGGCCGTCGTCGATGTCCTGCACCGGGTGGTTGGCACCGTGGTGGCCGTGGCCCATCTTCATGGTCTTGGCGCCGGCAGCCAGGCCCAGCAGCTGGTGGCCCAGGCAGATACCGAAGGTCGGGATCTTCTGCTCGACGAAGGTCTTGATCGCGCTGATGGCGTAATCGCAGGGCTCCGGGTCGCCCGGGCCGTTGGACAGGAACACGCCGTCCGGCTTGAGAGCCAGCACTTCGGCGGCGGAGGTCTGTGCCGGCACCACGGTCAGCTCGCAGCCGCGCTCGGCCAGCATGCGCAGGATGTTGGTCTTGACGCCAAAGTCATAGGCCACAACCTTGAACTTCGGTTCGGCGCGCACGAACTCGTTGCTGTCCAGGTCCAGCTGGCCGTCGGTCCAGCCATAAGACTTGTCGGTGCTGACCACCTTGGCCAGATCCATGCCCTTCAGGCCTGGGAACTTGCGGGCAGCCTCCAGTGCCTTCTCGACATCGATGTCGCCGCCGGCCATCAGCGCGCCATTCTGGGCGCCCTTCTCACGCAGGATGCGGGTCAGCTTGCGGGTGTCGATGCCGGAGATGGCAACCACGCCGCGCTGAATCAACCAATCCTGCAGCGACACCTGGTTACGCCAGCTGCTCGGGCGGCGCGGCACATCGCGCACGATCAGGCCCGATGCCCATACCTTGGAGGCTTCATCGTCCTGGTCGTTCATACCGGTGTTGCCGATATGCGGGTACGTCAGGGTGATCATCTGCCGGGCGTAGGACGGATCGGTCAGCATCTCCTGGTAACCGGTCATGGCGGTGTTGAACACCACCTCACCCACGGATAGGCCGGGCGCGCCTACGGATTCGCCCTCGAATACGGTGCCGTCTTCGAGCACGAGAATTGCGGCTTGGGTCACGGGAATCTCACTTTGGCTACCGGGGGACTCCGAAGCCACGCCTGCGTTCACGGTCAAAAACCGGTTGCAAAAAAGCGCGGACGGCGGTCTGGGAACCGGTCCGGCTAACGTGTTTCGGCGAGCCGGAATTGTAAAGGCAAGGGGGCACCAACGCCAGCGCCCCGTGCGCCTTCCTTCAGCTGTTCAGTGGTTACAAAAGCCACATTCCGGAGGGAATGTGTTCCGCATTCAGCTATTTCAGGCCTGCTCGGACATCCCGACCAGATCCCGCACCCGGTATTGCCCCGGGCTGCGTTGGCACAGTTGCTTGGCCGCATGCAGTGCGCCACGCGCAAAAATGTCGCGGTTGGTAGCCCGGTGCACCAGCTCCACCCGCTCGCCCAGCCCGGTGAACTGGACGAAATGCTCGCCGATGATGTCCCCGGCGCGCAGGCTGGCGTAGCGCGGCTCGGCGCCACCATGCTGGGCCGATTCCCCCAACGTCAACGCGGTGCCGGAGGGTGCGTCCTTCTTGTGCACATGGTGCGATTCGACAATGTCGCAGTCCCAGCCTGGCAGGGCCGCCGCCGCCCGCTCCACCAGCTCGGCCAGCACGGCCACGCCGAGGCTGAAGTTGGTCGCCCAGACCAGAGGAATCTTGTTCGCAGCAGCTGCCAGGGCAGCCTGCTGCTGCTCGCTGATCCCGGTCGTGCCCGACACCAAGCCAACGCCGCGCTCCACGCACAGCGCCAGCACCGGGTCAAAACCCTCCGGCAAACTGAAGTCGATCGCCACATCAAATGCAGGCGCGCCGGACAGCTCACTGGCCGCAAAATGCGGAATGCCGTCAATCACGCGCTGGATTGGCGGCTTGCGCACCACCGCAGCAACCACCTGCAACGAGGAATCTTCTGCCGCAAGGCGCAGCAGGGCTTGGCCCATGCGCCCGGAGGCGCCATGGATCAGCAAACGGGTCGGAGTCGTATTCATGCACGCACGCTAACGCTTCAGCGGCCCGGCGCACAAGCGCGCAGCGCGCGATTACATCCTGCCGACGTGGGTAATCGCACGACTGCCGGTCAAATAGGTTCGCCAGCGACTGCGCTCTACGGTGTCGCGGCCGCGGCTGACCATGCGGACACCCGCCATTTCAACAATGGCCGAAACCTCAACTTCGGCCGAACGACCATCGCTGGCAATGCTGATGCTGTTTACCTTCTGCTCGTAACGCAGCGGCATGCGGCCACCGAAGGCCTCACGGAACTGGCGCAGCTGGCCCATGCTCTCAGCCAACGAGGCGCAGTACTGCTCCCTGTCATAGCGCTGCTCGGCCTGCTGGGTTTCGGTCTTGGTTACGGTGGTCTGTACGTAGTCTTTCGACAACATCTCGCATAGCGGCTTGTCGTCGCCTGCAGCAAGCGCTTTGTCAGCGCGCAGGTACAGCGCGCGCACCTGTGACTCGGTGATCTTGTTGCCGCCACGCAGATAGATCGATCCACCTACGGCCAACACCACGACCAACATCACAACGCCAATCAATGACTTCATGTCTTTCCCCTGGTTGCTTCCTGCAATCGACGCAGTGTACAGCCGAATTGCTTCGTTCTACATGGAGCCCCTGCCCGCGCCGCTACCAGTTTGGTGACAACACCAAATTGCCCAATGACGCTTGCCAGGACTGTAGCCCGGGCAAGCGGCACGCACCGGGGGCAAGTGTCCAATGGTCTTTCGGACTGCCTGCCGATGCTCCGGTGCCAGCTGAGGTTGCTCGAGCTTCGCGGCTTACGCCGCTCCTACAAAAGGCGCGCGCTGTCTTCGACATGAAACAACGCCGGGTTTCCCCGGCGTTGTTGTATTGCTCAATGCTGCTTGGGCTCACTTGGCCCACAGCTATTGCAGCCGCCGCATGCGCCCGCAGCGCTGGTAGCCGGCGGTGCCAGGCGGCGCCCCCAGGCCTGCAGCCGCGGCGAACGCTGCGGCTTCACCAGCCACAGCGCCAACACGCCGCGCAGCTTGCGCAACACGCCGGGGAACTGCTTCTTCAACACCACCCAGGCACTGACCAGCACCGCCACGGCGATGATCAGGTATTGCAGCAGCAGGCCCTTGTCCATCAGCCAGCTCCCAGTGCCACCGCCACCTGATAGGTGACAAAGGCCGCCAGATAGGCCGCGCCGAACAGGTAGACCGTGGCGAACGCCATCTGCTTCCACGAGTTGGTCTCGCGTTTGATCGTGGCCAACGTGGAAATGCACATCGGCGCGTAGATGAACCACACCATCAGCGACAAGCCCGTCGCCAATGTCCAGCCATCGCTGATCACTGGGGTCAACGCCTGGATAGCGGCATCGTCATCTGCCGCCGACAAGGCATAGATCGTGGCCAGCGAAGAGACCGCCACCTCGCGCGCGCCCATGCCGGGGATCAAGGCAATACAGATCTGCCAGTTGAAGCCCAACGGCGCGAAGATCACCGCCATCGCGTGGCCGATCTGGCCGGCGAAGCTGTAATCAATGGCCGGCATGGTCGCGTTCTCCGGTGCACCCGGGTACGACAGCAGGAACCACAACAAGATGGTCAGCGACAGGATGATGCCGCCCACGCGCTTGAGGAAGATCATCGCGCGCTCGTACAGGCCGACCAGCAGGTCGCGCGGATTGGGCAGGCGATAGGACGGCAACTCCAGCATCAAGGGATGCTCGCTCTTGTCGCGACGGAACTTCTTCATCGTCCACGACATCACCAGCGCGCTGAGGATGCCAGCCAGATACAGGGCAAACAGCACCAGACCCTGCTGGTTGAACACGCCCCACACGGTTTTGGCCGGGATGAAGGCACCAATCAGCAAGGCGTAGACCGGTAGGCGCGCCGAGCAGGTCATCAGCGGCGCCACCAGGATGGTGGCCAGACGATCACGCGGGTCCTGGATGGAACGGGTAGACATGATGCCCGGCACCGCACAGGCGAAGCTGGACAGCAGCGGGATGAACGAACGGCCAGACAAACCGGCCGAGGCCATCATCCGATCCAGCAGGAAGGCAGCGCGCGGCAGATAGCCGGACTCTTCCAACGCCAGGATGAAGGCGAACAGGATCAGGATCTGCGGCAGGAACACCAGCACGCCGCCGACACCGGCAATGATGCCGTCCACCAACAGGCTGCTCAGCGGCCCTTCCGGCAGTTTCTCGGCCACCACCGGCCCCAGCCAAGCAAAAGCCGCCTCGATGCCATCCATCAATGGTGTGGCCCAGGCGTACACCGCCTGGAAGATCAGGAACATCACCACAGCAAGGGTCAGCAGGCCGAAAACCGGGTGCAGCAACCAGCGGTCCAGCGCATCGTCCACCTTGGCGGTGGGCGCAGGCATGCGCACGGCGGAAGCCAGGATGTCGCGCACCTGCGCGTGGTAATCAGCTCCGGGCTCGGCCGCATGCACCGGCATGGCGTCGAGCTTGGGCATCAGGGTATCGATGCGTTCGACCAGCGCGCGCGCGCCGTTGTGACGCACCGCGACGGTTTCCACCACCGGCACGCCCAAGGCTTTCTCAAGTGCCGGAACATCGATCTCGATGCCGCGCTTGCGAGCCGCGTCGACCATGTTCAGCGCCACCACCATCGGCTTGCCCAGCTCGCGCACTTCCAGCGCAAAGCGCAGATGCAGGCGCAGGTTGGTGGCGTCGATCACGCAGATCAGCGCATCCGGGGCAGCTTCGCCCGGGTAGAAGCCCCGGCACAGGTCACGGGTGATGGCCTCGTCCAGGCTGGCCGGGTGCAGGCTGTAGGCACCCGGCAGATCCAGCACCGCGTATTCCTGCCCGGACGGCCCGCGCATGCGGCCTTCCTTGCGTTCGACGGTGACGCCGGTGTAATTGGCCACCTTCTGGCGGCTGCCGGTCAGCTGGTTGAACAGCGCGGTCTTGCCGCTGTTCGGGTTGCCTACCAGCGCCAACCGCGCGATCGCCGTACTCATGCCTGTGCTCCTTCAGCGCTAATCTGGACCCGCGCGGCCTCGCTACGACGCAGCGCAAAGCGGGTAAAACCAACCTGGAACAGCAGTGGTTCGCCGCCGACCGGGCCACGCGCGACCAAACGAACTTCTTCTCCGTTCACGAAACCCAGTTCGCGCAGACGGCGCGCGATCGCATCGTTTGCATGCAGGTCCTGAACGCTTTCCACGCGCGCTGAAGCATGCAGCGGCAAATCTGACAACGTCACTGAATGGGCGCCTATGTAGAGTTGATAAGAATGGTTATCAATTCTAGCATCGCCGCGCTGCGTCATGGCGTCCCACCCCTGCACCGCTATGATTCATCGGATTACCGTTCAAACAGGCATTACCAATGAGCGATGCATTGCTCGTGCAGCAGCAGGGCGCGGTAGCGACCCTTTCCATGAACCGGCCGGACCTGCACAACGCCTTTGACGCGGCGCTGATCCAGTCATTGACCGAGACCTTGTCCAGCCTGGGCGCCGACCCAGCCGTGCGTGCCGTGGTACTGGCAAGTACCGGCCCCTCCTTCTCGGCCGGTGCCGACCTGCAGTGGATGCGCTCCATGGCCAGCGCCAGCCAGGAGGAGAACCGCATCGACTCGCTGGCGCTGGCACGGCTGATGCGCACCTTGGACGAGTTGCCCAAACCAACCATCGCCCGCGTGCAAGGGGCAGCCTTTGGTGGAGGCGTCGGCCTGGTGGCCTGCTGCGATATCGCCATTGCCGCCGAGGGCGCGCGCTTTGGCCTGACCGAAAGCCGGCTCGGCCTGCTGCCCGCGGTGATCTCGCCCTATGTGATCGCCGCGATAGGTCCGCGCCAGGCACGCCGCTGGTTCGCCACGGGCGAGCACTTCGACGCCGCCACCGCGCAGCAGATCGGCCTGGTCCACCAGGTAGTAGCCGCCGATGCCTTGGACGCCACCGTGCAGACCCAGCTCAATCTGCTGGGCAAAGCCGGCCCGGTTGCAGCCGCCTCGGCCAAGGTCCTGGTTCGCGAGGTACATGCTGCGCGGGGCGATCGCGATGGACTCGATCGTGCCAATGCCGGCTTGATCGCCGCCCTGCGCGCCTCCGATGAAGGCCGTGAAGGGCTGACCGCCTTCCTCGAGAAGCGCCCTCCCCGCTGGGCCGCGCAGTAATCTGCGCTCCGGCCCAACCCGCGCCCTCCTTCAGCCAAAGACCGCTCCATGAATGATTTCGTCCGTATCGTCGAGGTAGGCCCGCGTGATGGCCTGCAGAATGAAAAGCAGCAGGTCGCCACCGCCGACAAGATCGAGTTGATCAATCGGCTCTCGGCCACCGGCCTGCGCAGCATCGAGGCCACCAGCTTTGTCAGCCCGAAATGGGTGCCGCAGTTGGCCGACGCCGCCGAGGTCTTTACCGGCATCCAGCGAAAGCCCGGTGTCAGCTACCCGGTGCTGGTGCCCAACGAACAGGGCTACGAACGTGCTTTGGCGGTGGGGGTCACCGAGGTCGCCGTGTTCACAGCCGCCTCCGAGCAGTTCAACCGCACCAACACCAATGCCGGCATCGATGAGTCGCTGCAGCGCTTCGAACCCATCCTGGCCCGCGCCAAGGCTGATGGTGTGCGGGTGCGCGGCTATGTCTCTACGGTATTGGGCTGCCCCTATCAGGGCGAAGTGCCGTTGGCCGATGTGGTCCGGGTGGCTGTTCGCCTGCACGCCATGGGCTGTTATGAAATATCGCTGGGCGACACCATCGGCGTCGGCACCCCACTCAAGGCCCGTGCGATGTTGCGGGCGGTGGCAGCGGAACTGCCGGTCGCCGACCTGGCCGTTCATTTCCACGACACCTATGGCCAGGCCTTGGCCAATATTGCCAGCTGCCTGGAAGATGGCGTGCGGGTGGTGGACTCGGCCGTAGCCGGCACCGGCGGCTGCCCCTATGCACGCGGTGCTAGTGGTAATGTCGCCAGCGAAGATGTTATTTACATGCTGCACGGCATGGGGATGCGTACCGGCGTGGATCTGCCGGCGCTGGCCGCTACGGGGAACTGGCTCGCAGATCGACTGGGCCGGCAGACAGGCAGCAAGACAGGAAGGGCATTGACAGTGTCATGACCGGAACCAGCCAGCTTGGGATATCTGACGACGGCGATCACCGCGCCGCGCATGTCGACGCGCTGGCTGGACTGGAACAAGCACTGCTACAACCGTTGCCATTGAGCCTGCAGCAGGCCTTGCTCGCTGCACGCTCGGCCTTGACCGAGGCCATGGCCGAGCGGCGGCTGGCACAACGCCGCTACGCCGCCCTGTTCAACGCGGTACCCGACCCGGTCAGCATTCTCAATGCCACCGGTGTTGTATTGGACGTCAATAGTGCCGGGGTCCGCGCCTATGGCCGCACCCGTGAGGAGATCGTTGGCCAGCCCATTGAGCTGCTCAACCCCGACCTGCCCGCCGACCATCTTGAGCCGGTCTGGGAAACCCTCAATCGTGGCGAAACCTATGTGGTGGAAGTCACCAACATGCGCGGCGACGGCAGCCGCTTTCCGGTGGAAGTGCATTCGGCCACCATCGAGCATGACGATGCCCATTGCATCGTCGCCGTCGCCCGCGACCTGAGCCGGCGCTGGCAGGCCGAAACCCGTTACCGCCTGCTGCTGGAGTCCATCGACAAAGGCGTGATGCTGTTCGACCGCCAACTGGGCATCATTTCCGCCAATCCCGCCGCACACCGCATCTTCAACCTCGGCAGCGTTGCCCCGGCCAAGGTGCCACTGCACAGTGATGAGTGGATCAGCGTTGACGAGCACGGTCGCCGGCTGCGGCCCGAGCAGTGGCCGGTAACCCGCTCCTTCGCCGAAGGCAGGACCATCCCCAGCACCATCATCGGTCTGTACCACCGTCCCAATGGACGAATGATCTGGATCTCGATCACCACCGTGCCGGTGTTTTCGGCTGGCTGCGACCTGCCCGACCATGTGTTTTCGCTGTTCAGTGACATCACCGAACTCAAGCGCGACCACGCCCTGTTCGACCGCGCCCAATCGCTGGCGCATATCGGCGGCTGGGAGTGGGATCGCGGCCAGCAGCGGCTATACCTCACCGGCGAGGCACAGCGCATTCTTGGTCAGCAATCGGCGCCTACCGATCTGGAGCAGCTGCTGGCCTGTCTGAGCACCCTGTCGCGTCAGCAGCTGCGCGATGCCATGGAACGTGTGATCGAACAGCGCACCGGCTTCGAGCTGGAGCTGCAGGGCCAGCGCGCCAGCGGCCACAGCTTCTGGATCAGGATGATCGGCGAGGTGGAGCTTGGCGACCTGGCCTCGACCCGCATCGCCGGCACCCTGCAGGACATCACCGAGCCCAAGCACGCCGAACAGACCCTCAAGAACCAGGCGCGTACCGATCCGCTGACCGGCATCATGAATCGCGATGCCGCACTTACCGACCTGGAGGCCCGGCTGAGCAATCCCTCGCACGCCGAAGTGGCCGTGCTCTACATCGACCTGGACCGGTTCAAGACCGTCAACGATGTGCTTGGCCACAACGCCGGCGACCTGTTGCTGATCGAAGCCACCCGCCGCATTGCCGATGCGATCGGCACCGAGGGCCTGCTGGCCCGCTTCGGCGGCGATGAGTTCGTGGTCACCTGCGACGCCCGCGAGCTGCCAAACCGACCGGAAAAGCTGGCCGAAGCCATCACCCGCGCTTTCGTCCCGCCGTTCCAGTTTGGCAAGGACGAGTTCCCGGTCACCACCAGCATTGGTATTGCCCGCGCCCCCAAGGACGGGGTGCGTCCGCAGCAGCTGATCCAGAACGCCGATCTGGCCATGTACGAATGCAAGCGCCGCGACCGCAATGGCTGGCAGCTGTTCTCGCCGGAACTGGCACGGCGCCAGCGTGACCGCCTGCAAATCGAGCGGCGCCTGCGCAAAGCACTGGACCGCGACGAGTTCCGCCTGGTCTACCAGCCACAGGTGGATCTGCGCAGCGGCCAGATCATCGCCTGTGAAGCGCTGATCCGCTGGCGCAACCGCCAGCTTGGCGAGCTGCGCCCGGACATTTTCATCAGCCATGCCGAGAACACCGGCGACATTGTCCGCATCGGCGAATGGGTGCTGCACCAGGCCTGCCGCCAGATCCGCGAATGGCAGCGCGAAGGCCTGGGCATGATGCGGGTGGCGATCAACGTCTCCTACCGCCAGTTCAGTGGCGACCGTCTGGCGCGCCAGGTCCGCGAGGTACTGGACCACTACGGCCTGCCCGGCAGCGCACTGGAACTGGAGTTCACCGAGCGGGTATTGATCGAGGACGCCCCAGCGACCCTGCGTACCTTTGCCGAGCTGCGCGCCATGGGCGTGGTGCTGACTATCGATGATTTCGGCGAGGGCTATAGCGCGCTCAACTACCTGCGCACCCTGCCCATCCACGGCCTTAAGCTCAGCCAGCTGTTCATCAGTGGCGTGCCCGGCAACCCTTCCGATGTTGCCGTCTGCGAAGCGGTCTGCGGCATCGCCCGCAGTCTCGGCCTGGGGCTGGTGGCCGAGGGCATCGAGTCCGAGGCGCAGCGCCAGTTCCTGCTGGACCTGGGGGTGCCGGTCGGCCAGGGCTTCCTGTTCGCCCCCGGCCTGTCGCCGCCCGACTTCAGCCGACAACTGACCAGGGCTGACGTGGCAGGCCCGGTACCACAGGTCTGATCACCCCAATCAGGCACGGATCGGCATCAGCTAGAATCGGCGGATCACTCAGCAGGATTGTTCCAATGCAGCTGTCTTCCGTTCGTGCCGTCATCACCGGCGGCGTCTCTGGCCTTGGCCTCGGCGTCGCCCAGTTCCTGGTTGCCAATGGCGGCAAGGTCGCCCTGTTCGACCTCAATGATGAAAAGGGCGCCGCTGCGGTCGCCGAACTGGGCGCCGACAATGCCCGCTACTTCACCACCAATGTCACCGACGAAGCCGGCGTTGCCGCCAATCTGGCTGCCGCGCGTGAGTTCCTGGGCGGCCTGAACGTGGTGATGAACTGCGCCGGCATCCTCGGTGCTGGCCGCGTGCTCGGCCGCGAAGCGGCGATGCCGCTGGCCAACTTCCAGACCACGGTAATGGTCAACCTGGTCGGCAGCTTCAACGTGGCCAAGGCCGCCGCCGAGCTGATGCAGCACAACGAAGCCAATGCCGACGGCGAGCGCGGCGTGATCATCAATACCGCCTCGGTGGCTGCCTATGAAGGCCAGATCGGCCAGGCCGCCTATTCCGCCTCCAAGGGCGGCGTGGTCGGCATGACCCTGCCGATGGCGCGCGAGCTGTCCCGCTTCGGTATCCGCGTGCTGACCATTGCCCCCGGCGTGTTCTGGACCCCGATGGTCGACGGCATGCCGGCGAACGTGCAGGAATCGCTGGCCGCCTCCATCCCGTTCCCGTCGCGTCTGGGCCAGCCGGCCGATTTCGCCAGCCTGGTCGGCCACATCATTGGCAATACCTACCTCAACGGTGAGACTATTCGCCTCGACGGTGCGGTACGTCTGGCACCGAAGTGACTGCGAAGCGGGGATTGGGGATACGGGATTGGGCAGTGGCCAGCAGGCCACCCAACCGGCCTTGGTGCCCGCTTCTGGTTTTACGAATCCCAATTCCCGATTCCCCAATCCCAACGCTCAACCCATGAAAGCCAACGACATCAAGAAAGGCAACGTCGTCGAGTACAACAACGGCGTCTACCAGATCCGCGACATCGAGCGCAGCTCGCCGCAGGGACGTGGCGGCAACGTCCGCTTCCGCTTCATCATGTACAGCGTGCCGGGCGGCAACAAGCTCGATGCCAGCTTCGATGCCGATGACAACCTGCCGGAAGTCGAGCTGCTGCGTCGCCAGTCCACCTTCTCCTACATGGACGGCGATGCCTTCGTGTTCATGGATGACGAGGACTACACCCCGTACACGCTGGACGCCGAGGTCATCGGCGACGACGCCGGTTACATCACCGAAGGCCTGACCGGCATCTACGTGCAGGTCATCGACGATCAGCCGGTTGCCGTGCAGATGCCGCAGCATGTGACCCTGGAAGTGATCGAGACGCCGCCGGAACTGAAGGGCGGCACCGCCACCAAGCGCCCGAAGCCGGCCAAGCTCAGCACCGGCCTGGAAATCATGGTGCCGGAGTACATCGTCAACGGCGAACGCATCCTGGTGAACACCACCACCGGTGAGTTCGGCGGCCGCGCTGATTGATTGACTGCAGCCTCCCGCCAAACGGCGGGAGGCTGTGCACGGCTTTTTGTAGGAGCGGCGTAAGCCGCGACGTAAGCCGCGAAGCCGATATGGCTTCAGCTCCAGGGATCCCCAGAATGCCGGTGTCTTGGTAGATAGCCAGCTTCGCGGCTTACGCCGCTCCTACGAAAACCGGCCTGCTACCCCACGACCGGGAAATACAGCGACACCGCCGCCCCGCCCAGCGCCGAGGTGCCAATGGTCGCCGTGCCACCAGACTGCGCCGCAAAGCCATACACCTGGCTCAGCCCCAGCCCGCTGCCATCTCCCACGCTCTTGGTGGTGAAGAACGGTTCGAACACGCTTTCCTGGATCTCGGCCTGGATGCCCGGCCCGCTGTCGCCAACGCAGATGCAGACAAACTGCCCGGCCTCACCCGCGCCCGACGGCACGATGATGCTTTCAAGGCGCGCCGACAACAGCACCTTGCCAACACCGTGCATGGCATCGCGGCTATTGCTCAGCAGGTTCAACAAGGCCGCTTCCAGCTGACCGATGTCTACCGAAATCGGCGGCAATTGTTCGGCCAGGCTCACGTTCAACTGGATGGTTTCACCACAGACGCGGCGGTAGAGCTCCAGCGAGGCATTTAGCAGGTCATCCACCCGGCTCAGCTGCGGCACCAGGGTCTGCCCGCGCCCGAACGCCAACATCTGCCGGGTCAACTGGGTGCCACGCCCAACCGCGCGATGGGCGATGTCCAGAATGCGGCGTACGCTCTCATCGCCGGAGCGGCGCAGCGACAGCATGTCCAAGCTGTTGCCGATCACCGACAGCAGGTTGTTGAAGTCGTGCGACAGGCCCAGGGTCAACTTGCCCACCGCATCCAGCCGCTGCGCACGCAAGGCGACCTCCTGTGCCTCGCGTACCCGCTTCTGGGTCTGGAATGCTTCGGTGACGTCACGGATCAATACCAGCACGCGCGCACCGCGCTGGTCGGCCACCCGCTCCAATATCATCGATGCGCGAAAACGCCCCCCGTCCTTGCGCACCATCGCCAGGCTGAGCTGGTCGCTGCCCTGCTGCAGCGTGCGTGCCACTGCCTGTTGCGCTGCGCCACGCTGCGTATCGGCAGCGCTGAACAACTGCGAGAACGGCAGCCCGCGGATCTCTTCGCAGGCATAGCCAAACACCGTTGCTAGCCCAGCATTGCAGCTGAGCACCTGTCCGTCAGGATCAAGCTGGAGAATCGCGCAGGAGCGCAGCTTCAACACATCCTCGGCCATCGCATCGGCCGTCTGCTGCTCAGTACCAATCAACCGCGCTCTCCTGAAAACCGACCCGGACGCCGCTCATCGAGCGTCGCCGCCTCCCCTGTTTGCGTACCGTACCCTAAACGCAGCCGCTGCCGCAGGTACAGCAGGTTCGCTTCGATCTGCTCCATCCGCGCGCGCTGCGCTCCGGGCAAGGCGGCCAAGGCAGCCTCACGCAGGGCATTCCATTGTTGCTGGGCAAGCCCCGCCCCAGCGGCAGCCTCGGCGCTCAAATGAGCCTGTTCATCCGCATCGGGAATGCCATAGCCCTGACCCGCCCCCAACAGGCTACCCGGGGCCAGCAGCACGGCAGACCGCTCCATCAGCGCCTGGAAGTCCGCCATCTCCGGTGCCCGCTTGCCACCGGCAAGCAGACTGCGTTTGAGCACATCGGCTGCAGCCACCTCCCCCCGTCTCCATGCGGCCTGTTCCAGCAGCAGCATGGCTGCCAGCACCTGATCATCGGCCTGCTGCATCCACGTCCAGCGTTGTGCGGGCGGCAGCGCCAACCATGCCTCCACATCCTTGGCCGGCAACGGCAGGGCCTTGCGCGCGATCTCGAACACCAGCGCGTAGTGGGCAGCGGCCGACTCGAAGTAATAGCCACCGCGCAGCGCGGTCGCGCGGTCGCGTGGCGGATCGGCCAATGCTTCGGCGCGCAGACTGTGCAGCAAGCCGGTAGGAGTGATCGACAGCAACTCGGCCGGGCGCAGCCGCGGCGCGCCGTCGCCAAGCAACTTGCCGGTTTCCACTGCGCAATTGTTGCTGATGAAGTAGTAGCGCCCGTCGTAGTCCCAGTGCAGCCGCGCCGCCTGCTGCAGCACCGCGTTGATCTCATCATGCTGAAGGCGCAGCGGCGTGGATGAGACCCCGCGCAGCTCGACCTTGGTGTATTCCTCTATCACCCGGCTCAGCGGTAGCACGAACAGCCGCGACGGATAGGACCCGGTCAGGCCGCGCCAGCTGGATATCTGCACATCACCGACGAAGGCGCGGAATGACAGCACCAGGTGGTATTGCAGATCCATCCGGCAGGCCGGGCCAGGCCTACGTCCCGGCGCGCACACCACCAGCCGCAACATGCTGTGGCCCCAGCGGCTCATCAGCTTCTCGTTGCCTTCGGCCAGCAGATAGTCGATTTCGTAGACCCGCGCCGGGTCGAGGTCGAGCAGGTCGGCCAAGCCCTCCTGCTCACCGGCCTGCATGAACGGCAAGGCCTGCGGGCACTGGATCGCGTCCAGTTGCCGCGGCGCGCCAAGATTCTCAACGAACCAGGCATGCAGAAGCGGACGTCGGCAGGCGTACTCGGGGTCCAGAAGATAGTGTTCGAGGTTCACCGCGAAGAACTCGGCTGGGCTCTCCAGCTCGTAGCGATCCGGACTGCGCAAACTGAAGTGGTTGCGCCCACGCCCCGGCCACAGCGGCCGTTGCTGCCAACCGGCCAGATCCAGAAAGCGCGGTTGACGTGACCAGCCGCCCTTGGCGGAACGGTCCAACGCGTGTCCCAGCTCGTGGATCAGCGCGACACGTGCCTGTTGCCACGCCTGGGCCGAGGCGTCCGAAGATGCGGAGTCGCCCTGCAGCAGTGGCAACAGGCGCTTATCCAAACCAAGTTCACGCCCGCGCGCCCTGCCCTGCACATGCTCGGGCAGGTCGTCACGCCAGCGCAGCTGCAGCGTCAAGGAGCTGCTGTCCTCGATACCGGCAGGAATGCGTCCCAGTACGTCGTCAATCAGTCGCTGGCTGGCCAGCACCTGCGCCGAGTCCAGCGACGGCGCAGTTGTCTGCAGCTCGATGCGCAGTGCCGCCTGCAGAGGCGCGGCGCTGCAGAGCAACAGCAACACCGCCAGCCACCGCGCGGGCGGCAGCCGGCGGAGCTTCATCACAGGGCCAGGATCTTCCGGGCCAACTCCATGTCGCTGGCGTCGCGCGCGGCAGCATCACGCTCACGCAGCTGGATCAAGGCCGCTTCCAGCCATGCGCCACGGATTTCACCATTGCTGGCAACAAAACCCGCTGCGTCTTCGCGCGCGTCCAGCAACACCTTGTCGTCACCCGAGGAGCTGCCCGAGGAATTGGACGATGCGCCAGATGCGGAACCGGCCGACGTGCCTGCAAAGCTGGAGGCGAATGCCGACATCGGCAGGGCAATCAAGGCGCAGAACAGGATCTTGCGGATCATCGGCAGGTCAACATCGGGCATAAAGGACGCCAAGAGTAACCACCGCCGCGGTCGGTTGGAACCTGCAACTGGCCGGCCCGCCTGATCCGTTCATCATCCTCCGCCAGCGGATCTCCAGCGCGAACCGTGCAAACGCAGCCGCAACCAGCGCCAAATGCCATCCACCACCACATAGAACACCGGCACGAAAAACACCGCCAATACGGTTGCAGTCACCATCCCACCAAACACGCCGGTACCGATGGCCTGCTGGGTTTCCCGCGATGCGCCCTGTGCCAGCATCAACGGCAGCACGCCAAGCGCAAACGCCATCGACGTCATCAGGATGGGGCGCAGACGCAGCCGCGCCGCCCGCAATGCGGCCTGCGCCGCCGTCAACCCCTGCCGCTGCAACTGTCGCGCAAACTCAACGATCAGGATCGCATTCTTCGCCGACAGGCCGATCACCGTGATCATGCCGACCTTGAAGAAAATGTCGTTGGGCATGCCACGCAGCAATACCGCCGCCACTGCGCCCAACAGGCCAAGCGGCACCACCAGCATCACCGCCATCGGGATCGACCAGCTCTCGTACAGCGCTGCGAGCACCAGAAATACCACCAGCATCGATATCAGCAGCAGCCACGGCGCTTGTGCGCCCGAGGTCTTCTCCTGCAGCGACTGGCTGGTCCATTGCAGCGCAAAGCCTGGCGGCAGCTGCGTGGCCAGCCGCTCCACCTCGGCCATGGCTTGCCCGGTGGAGACGCCTTCGGCAGGCGCACCAGACACATTCAGCGCGGGGAACCCAAGGTAGCGCTGCAACTGCAATGGCGACTCTTCCCAGTGCGGGCTCACCAGTTCCGCAAGTGCAACCATGCCGCCCTGGGCATTGCGCACATGCAGTCGCAACACGTCCTCGACCTCCATCCGGAACGGCGCATCTGCCTGCAGGATCACCTGCTGCAGGCGCCCCGCATTGGGGAAGTCATTGACGTACTGCGAGCCCATCGCCACTGACAGCGTGTTGCTGATGTCGGCAAATCCAACGCCCATCGCCTCGGCCTTGGCGCGGTCTATCTGCAGCCGCACGCTGTTGCCCGATGGCAGGCCATCAGCATGCACCTCGCCCAGCAAGGGGCTGGCCTGGGCCAACGCCAACAGCTGCTTCTGCGCCGCGCGCAGCTGCTGCTGGGTCTGGCCAGTGCGCGCCTGCAACGCCAGACTGAAGCCGGAGGAGTTGCCCAGACTATCGATCGCCGGGGGCGTCACACTGATCACCTGGCCTTCGCCGGTAGCCGCCATCGCTTTCAGGGTGGCCGCCACCTCCCCGGTGGCGGTGGCACCGTCGCGCTCCCCCCAGTCCTTGAGCATGGTGTAAGCCATCGCTGCACTGGGACCCGATCCGGCAAAGCTGTAGCCGGTGATTACCTGGTTGGCGGCGATGCCTGGCCGCGAGGCGATATGTGCCTCGTAGGCCTGGACCACGGCCAGGGTTCGTTCTGCGGTCGCTTCGGCCGGCAACTGGATCGAGGTCATGAAGTAGCCCTGATCCTCTTCCGGCAGGAAGGCGCCCGGCAGCCATTGCAGGCCCAGCAGCAGCACCAGCACCAACCCGGCGAACACCCCCATGACGCGTCCACAGCGGCGCAGCACCGCAGCCACACCGCGGTGATAGCGTCCGCTCATGCGGGCGAAACCACGGTTGAATACGGCGAACACGCGACCACGTGGGCGCTCATCCGCAACCGGCCGCAGCAGCGTGGCACACAAGGCCGGCGTCAAACTCAGCGCCAGCAATGCCGAAATCAGGATCGCCACCGCCATCGAAACGGTGAACTGGCGATAGATCGCGCCCACCGAGCCACTGGCGAAAGCCATGGGAATGAACACCGCGGTCAGCACCAGGGTGATGCCGACCACCGCGCTGGTCAGTTCGCGCATCGCCTTGATCGTGGCCTCACGTGGCGCCAAGCCTTCCTCGGCCATGATCCGCTCGACGCCTTCAACCACGACGATCGCATCATCGACGATGATGCCAATGGCCAGCACCATGCCGAACATGGTCAGCACGTTGATCGAGAAGCCCAACGCCAGCATCACCGCAAAAGTGCCCAGCAGCGCAATCGGCGCCACCAGTGCCGGCACCAGCGTGTAGCGCCAATCCTGCAGGAACAGGAACATCACCGCGAACACCAGCAGCATCGCCTCCAACAGGGTCTGCAACACCTTCTGGATGGATATCTTCACGAACGGTGCGGTATCGAACGGAATGCTGCTTTCAACACCCGGCGGCAGCAGGGACTGCAACTCGGCCATGCGCGCACGCACCGCCGTTGACGTACTCACTGCATTCGCGCCAGGCCGCAGCTGGATGCCGGCGGCAGTCGCCACCTGGCCATCCTCGCGGGTACCCCATGCATAACTCTGTGCACCGAGTTCCACCCGCGCCACATCGCCGAGCAGCACCCGCGAGCCGTCGGCGTGCGCGCGCAATACGATGGCGGCGAACTGCGCCGGGGTGCTCAACTGGCCGTCGGCGACCAAGGGCACGGTGATGCGCTGCCCAGCCACGCTCGGTGAGTCGCCGATGCGGCCCGGCGCGATGTTCTGGTTCTGCTGCTCGATGGCGGCAACCACGTCGCCCACGGTCAGTTCATAGCCTGCCAAAGCGGTAGGGTCCAACCAGATCCGCATGGCCTGCTCGGCACCGAACAACTGCACCCGACCAACACCGTCGATACGCCGCAGCTCCTCGATGATGTTGCGTGCCATGAAATCGCCCAGCTGCGCTTCGTCAACGCTGCCGTCAGGCGAATTCAGCCCTACCAACATCAGGAAGCCGGACCCGGACGCCTCCACATACAAACCGCTCTGGCGCACGCTGGCCGGCAAGCGCGGCTCGATGGATTTGATCCGGTTCTGTACGTCCACCTGCGCCATTTCCGGGTTGGTACCCGGGGCGAAGGTGGCAGTGATCGAGGCCTCACCGGAGGTATCCACCGACGATTGGAAGTACAGCAGGTGTTTGACGCTGGACAGCTCGCGCTCGATCAAGCCGACAACCGAGTCATCAAGCGTCTGTGGGCTGGCGCCGGGGTAACTGGCGTAGATGCTGACGCTGGTTGGCGCTACCGCCGGGTAGCGCTCCACGGCAAGTTTGGGAATTGCCAGCACGCCGGCCAGCACGATGAAGGTCGCCAGCACCCAGGCGAATACCGGGCGATCAATGAAGAAACGGGCCATGTCTTACCTTCAGTTGTTGCTGGATGCGACGGCGACCTTGCCGGACGCCGGCACTGGCACCGGCTGCCAAGGCGAGGTTTCGACCAGCCGCCCTTCCTGCAGCCGCTCCTGCCCCACCACCACCACCCGCTCACCGATCTGCAGACCGCTACGCACGATCCACTGTCGGTCCACGCTGCCGTCGACTTCGATGGTACGGATGACCGCCTTGCCGTCGCCGCCGATCACCCAGGCGTAGGTCTGGCCACCGGCACTGCGCAGCACCGCCTGCTGCGGCAGCAGCGGCGATTGGCTGGCGGCACCACGCGGCACCCGCGCGCGTACGAACATGCCCGGCAACAGGTCGCGATTAGGGTTGTCGACCAACACCCGCAGCACCACATCGCCAGTGCGCGCGTCGACATTGATACCCGAGAACAACAGCTGCCCGGCCCGCTCATGCTCCTGACCATTGGCACCGATGATCGCTACCGACAACGCACCGCCGTCAGCCATGCCCTCGCGCATCTGCGGCAACTGCGAAGCCGGCTGCCGCACATCGACATAAACCTGGTCGATCTGCTGCACCAGCGCCATCGGCTCGCTGTCGGCAGCGTCCACCAACGCCCCTTCGGTCACCATGGCCTGGTCAATGCGGCCGGCAATGGGTGCACTGACCGTGGCATAGCGCAGATCCAACTGGCGCCGGGCCAGGATCGCCCTGGCTTCGGCGACCGCCGCGCGCGCCTGCTCATATTCGAACGCCGCATCATCACGGTGCTGCTGGCTGACCGCCTGCGCGTCGGCCAGTGCCTGCAGACGCTGCGCCTGCACCCGGCTGCGTGAGAGCGCCGCCTCGCTGCGCTGCAAAGCCGCCAACGCTGAATCGACATCGGCCCGGAATGCCGCTGGATCGATCTGGAACAGCGCCTGCCCGGCAGTGACCTCGGCACCCTGCTCGAACAAACGCTTGCGCACGATACCGCCAACCTGCGCGCGGATCTGCGCCGTACGCAACGCCGCTACCCGCCCCTGCAATTCGTCATCACGCTGCACGCGCTGGGCGGCAACAGTCAGCACGCTGACCTTTGGCGCTGCTTCCGCAGGTGCTTCAGGGGAGGAGCAGGCCGTCATGGCCAAAACCAAGGCCGCACACGCGGCCGCCGTAATCCGTCGAATGGTCATCGCTACACGTGGTACTGGAAAGCCTGCAGGAACGCAGGCGTGCAGTGTGGCGGGCGATGATGGGGTTTCGATGGAGGGAATGTGGAGATAGCATGGAGGCCAGAACCTTTCGGTCCCTACCCGGCAATGACTGCACATCTACCCGCCGCCGCGATGGCGCAATGGGACCGCTCCCATGATGCACTTGTCCTCATTGTCGAGGACGAGACCGAGATCGCCGACATCATTGCTGCCTATCTGGAGCGGGAGAAGCTGCGTGTCGTGCGCGCCGCCGACGGCCGCGCCGCACTGGAGTTGCATCGCAGTGCCCGTCCCGACCTCGTGCTGCTGGATGTGCAGCTGCCCGGCATCGACGGCTGGGGCGTGCTGTCACAACTGCGCCAGAACAGCGACACTCCGATCATCATGCTCACTGCATTGGACCAGGACCTGGACAAGCTCACCGCACTGCGGATGGGCGCCGACGACTACGTGGTCAAGCCGTTCAACCCGGCCGAGGTCGCCGCTCGGGTCCGCGCGGTACTGCGTCGCACCCTGCGTGCCGCGCCGCGACAGATCACCGCCTCGCTGCGCGCAGGACCGCTGATGATCGATCCACAAACCCATTCGGTGCACGTCGAGGGCGAAGGCTATAGCCACGAGCTGCTGCTGACCCTCACCGAGTTCAAGCTACTGCATTGCATGGCACTGGCACCCACCCGCATCTTCAGTCGCAGCGAGCTCATGCACCAATGCCTGCCCGAGAGCGAGGCACTGGAACGCACCGTCGACAGCCATGTCAGCAAGCTGCGCCGCAAGCTCGATGACGTGGGCGTGGTCAACATGCCGGCCAGTGTGCGCGGTGTCGGCTACCGCCTGGCGGCGGATCGCTGATGCGCCGTCCTGGGCTCAATCGACACATCATCATGTCGATGTCGCTGATGGTCATCGGCGTCATCATGATGATGGCCTTGTCCTCCTGCCTGCTGTACGCGATTCTGGTCGACTCCTATCCAGTCAGCATGCTGGAACTACAGGAATGGTTGCCCACTGGCCCCGATCTGGCCTGGATGGCGTGTGTCACCGCTATCGGCTTGGCGTTGGCATTGGCCACATCGATCCGCCTCTCCCGCCGCATCGTGTCCCCACTCAACGCATTGATGGAATCGGTGCGCGCGCTCGCCGATGGCGACCTGGGCGTACGTGCCAGCGCCAGCGACGATGCGCTGGATGAGGTTGCCTTGCTGGTCGAGGACTTCAACACCATGGCCGCACGCCTGCAGCACATGGACCGCGAGCGCACCCTGTGGCACGCGGCGATCGCACATGAGCTGCGCACGCCATTGACCATCCTGCGCGGCCGTTTGCAGGGCTTGGCTGATGGCGTGTTCCAGCCGGACGAAGCGCAGTTCCGCAGCCTGCTGGCACAGGTGGAAGGGCTGTCGCGACTGATCGAGGACCTGCGCGTGCTTGGATTGGCCGGCAACGGCAGGCTCGACGTGCGACGTGCGCCCACCGACGTGGTGCAGGAAGTGCATTCGGTGATGACCATGGTCGACCCCGCGTTCCGCAGCGCCGGTTCCGTACTGGAGCTTGAAACCCACCGCGACGAACACCTGGCGTACTGCGACCCGACCCGGCTGCGTCAGGCCCTTCTCGCCCTGCTGGAAAACGCGCGCCGCTATGCCAGCCCGGGACGGGTGCGTATCTCAATCCAGGATGGCAAGGACCACGTGCGGCTGGCCATCGAGGACAACGGCCCGGGCATCGAGGCCCACCTGCAGCCGCACGTCTTCGATCCGTTCATGCGCGGCGATGGCTCGCGCTCGCGCCAAGGTGGTGGCAGCGGACTCGGCCTGGCCGTGGTCAAGGCAATTGCCGATGCCCACGGCGGCCATGTCTGCTGCAGCAGCGGCGCCGAAGGTGGCAGCCGCTTCGTGCTGGATTTGCCGCGCGAGTAGATGCTCCCTCCAGGAGTTCGCGTGGCCAGCTGCGCGATTACTGATCGAACAGCTTGCCCGGATTCAACAACCAGTTCGGATCGAACGCCCGCTTGACCCCAAGCATCAACGCAACTTCGGCCTCGCTCCGGGTGCTGGAAAGATAGGCCTTCTTGACCAGGCCGATGCCATGTTCTGCCGAGATGCTGCCGTCAAACCGCAGCAGCACCTGCGCCAGCAGCTTGGTCACGTGCTCGCACTGGCTAAGGAATTCAGCGTCACTGGTGTCATCGGGCTTGAGCACGTTGATATGCAGGTTGCCGTCGCCGATATGGCCAAACCACACCACTTCAAAGTGCGGATAGGCACCATTGATCAGCGCCTGGGTTTCGGCCAGGAAGGTTGGCATCGCCGATATCCGCACCGACACGTCGTTCTTGTACGGCTTGTAGCGCGCCACCGACTCGGTGATGCCTTCGCGCAGACGCCACAGCTGCTGCGCCTGTGCTTCGCTGGTGCTGATCACGCCATCCAGCACCCAGCCCTGCTCCATGCAATGCTCGAACGCCGCCAGCGCGGCGGCTTCGCCTGCCTCGTCAGCCGAGGCGTATTCGGTCACCACGTAATACGGGTGAATCTCCTCGAACGGATACTGCGCGCCGTGCGCGGTGACGTGCTTGACCGCCAGGTCGGTGAAGAACTCGAAGGCCTCCAGCTGCAGACGTTCGCGGAAGGCAGAGAACACCTGCATCAGCACTTCGAACGACGGCAACGCCAGCACCATCACATTGGTGGTCGGCGGTGGATCGGTCAGCTTCAAGGTCGCTTCGACCACGATGCCGAGCGTGCCTTCCGAGCCGATCATCAATTGGCGGAAGTCGTAGCCGCTGGAGTTCTTGATCAAGCCCTTGTTGAGCTCCAGCAGTTCGCCGTTGCCGGCGACCACCTTGAGCCCAGCGATCCACTCGCGGGTATTGCCATAACGGATCACGCGGATGCCGCCGGCGTTGGTGGCGATATTGCCGCCGATGGAACAGGAGCCACGCGCGGCGAAATCCACCGGATAGATCAGCCCATGTTCCCTGGCGGTGTTGTGCACCGCTTCCAGCGGCATGCCGGCCTGCACCACCAAGGTACGGTCCACCGCGTCGAAACCGAGCGGCTTGTTCATCCGCTCCAGGCTCAGCACCAGTTCGCCGTTGGCCGCAACCGCGCCGCCGGACAGGCCGGTGCGGCCGCCGGAAGGCACTACAGCCACGTTGTGCTGATTGGCCCAGCGCACCACCGCCTGCACTTCCTCGACACTGCCCGGCAAGGCAATGGCCAGTGGCGCCGGTGTCCAGCGCCGGGTCCAATCGCGCCCGTAGTGCTCCAGATCGCCCGGCTCGGTCTTCAGACGCAGGTCGGGACAGGACTGCAACAGGGATTCCAGGCGCGGATCGGTCATGGCGGTGTTTCGGCGGCGTGAAAGCCGCCAAGCGTGACAGCCCTGTCGCGCGCCGTCCAGTCGCGGCGACGGCCTCCCACTCCACGATCTGGATTTCATATGAAACCTTTTCCCATCAATGCCTTGCCGCATTGCGCAGCGCACAAAACAGCGCGCCGTTCTGGCATAGTTGGCGGCCTACCCACCTTCGCCGCCGTACACGACATGTCGCCCAAGAAGACCTCGTTCCCGAAGCAGGACATCCGCGTTTTGTTGCTTGAGGGGGTCAGCCAGACCGCCGTGGACGTCTTCAAGGCTGCCGGGTATTCGCAGATCGAGCTGTACAGCAAGTCCTTGCCCGAGGACGAACTGAAGGAACGCATCGCCGAAGCCCACATCGTCGGCATCCGTTCGCGCACCCACCTCAGCGCCGAGGTGCTGGCCCATGCCAAGCGTCTGATCGCTGTCGGCTGCTTCTGCATCGGCACCAACCAAGTCGACCTGGAAGCGGCTGAGCTGGCCGGCATTCCGGTCTTCAACGCGCCGTACTCCAACACCCGTTCGGTCGCCGAACTGGTGATCGCCGAGGCGATCATGCTGACCCGCGGCATCCCGCAGAAGAACGCCGAATGCCACCGCGGCGGCTGGTCCAAATCGGCCGCCGGCAGCCACGAAGTGCGCGGCAAGACGCTAGGCATCATCGGCTACGGCCATATCGGCACCCAGGTCGGCGTGCTGGCCGAAGCGCTGGGCATGCACGTGATCTTCCACGACATCGAAACCAAGCTGTCGTTGGGCAACGCGCACCCGGCAATCAGCCTGGACGACCTGCTGAAGCGCTCGGACGTGGTCACCCTGCACGTGCCTGAGAACGGCTCCACGCAATGGATGATCGGTGCCGAGCAGCTCGGCAAGATGAAGAAGGGCGCGCACCTGATCAATGCAGCGCGCGGCACCGTGGTCGATATCGCTGCACTGGACGCGGCATTGGGCTCGGGCCATCTCGGCGGCGCCGCAGTAGACGTGTTCCCGGTCGAGCCCAAGGGCAATGGCGACCTGTTCGAATCGCCGTTGACCGCACATGACAACGTGATCCTGACCCCGCACGTCGGCGGCTCCACGCTGGAAGCGCAGGAGAACATCGGCGTGGAAGTGGCAGCCAAGCTGGTGCGTTACAGCGACAACGGCTCGACCCTGTCTGCAGTCAACTTCCCGGAAGTAACCCTGCCGGAGCACGAGCAGAGCCTGCGCCTGCTGCATATCCACCGCAACGTGCCGGGCGTGCTGTCCAAGATCAACGAGATCTTCTCGCGCCACAACCTCAACATCGACGGCCAGTTCCTGCGCACCGATCCCAAGGTCGGCTACGTGGTGATCGACATCACCGCCAGCGAAGAACAGGCCGCTGCGATCCGCGAAGAGCTGGCCGCGATTCAGGGCACCTTGCGCACCCGCATTCTGTACTGACAAGCCGCCCTCACCCCAACCCCTCTCCCGCACGCGGGAGAGGGGCTAGTTGCCTGCGCCGCAGCGCCATGTAGTGCCGAGCCATGCTCGGCAGAGGCTTTCCTAGCAACGTCAAAACCAACCCCTCCCCAACCCTCCCCTTCGCTACGCGAAAGGGAGGGCGCTGTAATGCCGAGCCACGCTCGGCAGGGGCTCTGCCGGTCGCGTCAGGGGATGTTGTGGGAGCGGCGTCAGCCGCGAAGCTGATGAACATCCAGATTGCAGACTGTGCCAGCGATCAGGCATTGCCTGCTTCGCGGCTGGCGCCGCTCCCACATGCCCCTTCTATCTCTGCAGCCACCGGTTTGCCATCCGCCGCATGGATTCATCTTGGTCATTGGCGATCTCGTCTACCGGCCGCCATGCCAGCTCCAGCGATTCCTCGCTGACCACGAACTTCTCGTTGCTACCGGCAACAACCACATAGCGCACGTCATAGTGCCAATGACCAGGAACATCCTTGCGCTCCGGAATCCAATGCCTGTCCAGATCAAAAATGTCGGCTGAGGCCAGGGTCAGGCCCGGCAGGCCGGACTCCTCCTCGGCTTCGCGCAGCGCAACAGCGGCCAGATCGTGGTCGCCATCGGCATGCCCACCCAACTGCAACCAGCGCTGCAGCTTGCGGTGGTGGGTGAGCAATACGCGCTGGCCATCGGCACTGACCAACCAGGCACTGCCAGTGAAATGCCCGGCCAGGCGCTCGCGGGTGAATGGGTCCACCCCCTCTTCGCCGAGCAGAGCCAGGAAGGCCTGCGCCACCTCCCCCTGCTCCCGGTGACGCCGGGAATAGTCCTCAAATGCCTGACGCAGCTGTAGATCCTCGCCGTGCATGACTGTAAGCACATCCAATCCAATCAATCCGACGGCCATTATCGCTGTCGATGTTGCAGTTGCGCTTGTCGAGTTTCGCTACCTTTGGCAAGGTAGAGCGGTTGCCGACCGTTCAGCTTGCGTCGCCATACAACCGGCCCCGTCGCCCCAGCGCGTTCGGGCCAATACACAGCTCGGGAATTTGCGGAATGCTTAAAGCACTGTTGAGGGTCAAGCCGGTCGAACCGGCCGCACATGTCGATGCCGGTGAGCCGATCGAAGGCAGCCTGCAAGGCGAAGCCACACTCAAGCGCACCCTCACCGCCAAGCATCTGATCCTGCTAGGCATTGGTGCGGTGATCGGCGCGGGCATCTTCGTGCTGACCGGCCAGGCCGCAGCCAACCACGCTGGACCAGCAGTGATGCTGTCCTTCGTCTTCGCCGGCATTGCCTGTGCACTGGCCGGCCTGTGTTACGCCGAGTTCGCGGCGATGATGCCGGTCTCTGGCAGCGCCTACTCCTATTCCTACGCCACTCTGGGCGAAGGCATGGCCTGGTTCATCGGCTGGTGCCTGGTACTGGAATACCTGTTCGCGTCGGCCTCGGTTGCCGTGGGCTGGTCGGCCTACCTGATCAGCTTCATCACCACTACGCTGCATATGCCCTTCCCAGACGCTTTGTCGGCTGCGCCGCTGGCCTGGACCGGTAGCGAGTTCGTCAATTCCGGCAAGCTGTTCAACCTGCCTGCGGTACTGATCGTGGCGGCCATCACCGGCCTGCTCTACGTCGGCGTGACCCAGTCCACCCTGGTCAATGCCATCATCGTGGCGATCAAGGTCATCGTGATCTGTCTATTCGTCGGCTTCGGCATCCAGTACATCGACCCGGCAAACTGGCAGCCGTTCATCCCGGAAAACACCGGCACCTTCGGTGAATTCGGCTGGAGTGGCGTGTTCCGTGCCGCCACCATCGTGTTCTTCGCCTATATCGGCTTCGACGCAGTCTCCACCGCCGCCGGCGAAACCAAAGACCCGCAGAAGAACATGCCGATCGGCCTGCTCGGCTCGCTGGCCATCTGCACCCTGGTCTACATCGTGGTCTGTGCAGTGCTGACCGGCATGCTGCCGTACAACCTGCTCGGCACCGACAAGCCGGTGGCCACCGCACTGGAAGCCTATCCCAGCCTGTCCTGGCTCAAAACCGCGGTCGAGATCGGCGCCATCGCCGGCCTGTCCTCGGTGGTGCTGGTGATGATGATGGGTCAGTCGCGCATCGCCTACACCATCTCCCGCGACGGCCTGCTGCCGAAGATGTTCGGCAAGGTCCACCCGCGCTTCCGCACGCCGTATGTCAGCACCGTGGTAGTCGGCGTGCTGGCCGCGCTGCTGGCCGGTCTGGTGCCGTTGAACGTGCTCGGCGAGCTGGTATCGATGGGCACCCTGCTGGCCTTCGCCACGGTCTGCATCGGCGTGCTGGTGCTGCGTCGTACCAAGCCCAAAATCGTGCGCCCGTTCAAGGTGCCAGCGGCATGGCTGATCTGCCCGCTGGGCGCGCTGGCCTGCCTGGCCTTGTTCATGCAGGCCTTCGTGGTGCATTGGCATCTGTTCGTTGGCTGGACCTTGCTGGGCCTGTGCATCTATTTCGGCTACGGCATCCGCAACAGCAAGCTGAACAACCAAGCCTGATCCACACCCTGACCGGCGCCCAGCGCGCCGGTTTTCTTTTGCGCGCCCGCCGCGCACCGATGAGCGAAGACCCGAAACATGTTCAAGCAACTCTGGGCCACCAAACATCCACACGCCGCACATGAGGAAGCCAATGGCCTGAGTCTGCGCCGCACCCTCGGCCCCTGGGGGTTGACCGCACTGGGCATCGGTGCGGTGATCGGCGGCGGTATTTTCGTCATCACCGGCCAAGCCGCGGCCAACCATGCCGGCCCCGCGATCATGCTGTCGTTCGTGCTGGCGGCCATCTGCTGCGCGTTCTGCGCGCTTGCCTATGCCGAGTTCGCCTCGATGGTGCCGGTCTCCGGCAGTGCATACACCTATACCTACGCCACCTTCGGCGAACTCTCCGCCTGGTTCATCGGCTGGATGCTGGTGCTGGAGTACGGCGTCTCCGCCTCGGCAGTGGCGGTCAGCTGGACCGGTTACTTTCTCAGCTTCCTCAACCATTTCGACATCCACCTGCCAGCAGCACTGGTCAGTGCGCCATTGGATGCACAGCTCAAGCCAACCGGCGCCATCGCCAACATCCCGGCGGCAATCCTGGTACTGCTGCTGACCTGGCTTTGCTATGTCGGCATCAGCAAGTCCTCGGCGATGAACATGGCCATGGTGGTGCTCAAGACTGGCCTGATCATCCTGGTGATCGTGGCCGGCTGGAAGTACGTCGACACCAGCAACTGGACCCCGTTCATCCCGGCCAACGAAGGCCCCGGCAAGTACGGCTTTGAAGGCGTGCTGCGCGGCGCGGCGATGGTGTTCTTCGCCTATATCGGCTTTGAAGCAGTGTCGGTGGCGGCGCAGGAATCGCACCGTCCGCAGCGCGACCTGCCGATCGGCATGCTGCTGTCGCTGGTGATCTGCACCGTGTTGTACATCGCCATGGCCGCGGTCATGACCGGCCTGGTGCCCTACCAGTTGCTAGGCACCGCCGAGCCGGTAGTTACCGCCGTTGCCGCGCATCCGCAGCTGGACTGGTTGCGCATCATCGTCGAGGTCGGCGCGCTGATCGGCCTGGCCTCGGTGGTGCTGGTGATGGTGATCGGCCAGCCGCGCATCTTCATGATCATGGGCCGCGACGGCCTGCTGCCGCCGGTATTCACCAAGATCCACCCCAAGTACCGCACGCCGCACATCAATACCGTCATCACCGGTATCGGCATCGCCCTGCTGGCGGCATTGTTCCCGCTGGACATCCTCGGTGAACTGACCTCGATGGGCACGCTGATCGCATTCGCCGCAGTCTGCGCCGGCGTGCTGGTCCTGCGTCGGACCCAGCCGGACCTGCCGCGCCCGTTCCGCATCCCGATGGCCTGGTTGATCTGCAGCCTTGGCGTGCTCAGCTGCATCGCCCTACTGACTGCGATGACCCTGCACAACTGGATGCTGATGGGCGTGTGGACCCTCACCGGCTTCATCATCTATTTCCTGTACGGCGTGCGTCACAGCAAATTGAACGCAGCCAACAAGGCCGGCAAGAACTGATACTCAACCATGCCCCGGGTCAACGCCCGGGGCATGTCGCCGCCTGCGTTTGCAGGCGGACCGCCGGCTATCCCGGTTACCGCATGGCGCACTGCAACGTCCTCAGTGCTTCCAGAACCAGTCAGATTTCAGGCGCCAGCCCTGTCTGCTCATACAGGCCGTGTACTCCTGGTCCCGGTCGTGCTCGTTTATGTCCAGCACATAGGTCTCGATTTCCGAGTGTTCGACATAATTTATCTTGCGCTTCTCGTCATCGCACTTTTCGCCGGCGCCGCGGCAAGGCTCCTCGCGCTTTACATAGACCGTGCGGTAAGCGACTTCGTTCTTGATTGGGAACTGTATCCTTCCCTTGCTACGACACTGCGACGATGCCTCATCGAAAGGCGGTGCGCCTTCGTAGGGATACCACATGCTGGTGCAGCCACTTAGCAAAGACGCAGCAAAAGCTGCCATGGCGACTGCGGCGAACCGTCTTGATGATGCGCTTCCTTCCATGTCACCCCCTGGTCAAATCATCAACTCGATTCTGTTGCAGTCACTTTTTGCTTGTCCATACCACGACGCATGGCCTTTCCCCGAAAATGCCGTTTGTCTCGATTCAAATACTGAACCATGACTGTCCGGACTAAACCTATAGCGAACTGCCCTTATCCCGAGAGGGAATATGATTCCAGTAGTCCCGACGGAACGCCAACGGCCAACAAACTCCCCGGCGCTGGCAAGGACACGTAAAATGCTGTCCATGAACGCGCCTACCGTCCCCTATGACGCCCAGCGACTGAGCGAACTGGCCCAGCTGCTGATCGACAACATCCGTGAGCTGGCCCACGCCGGCTGGACACCTGCCACCAGCAGCAACTTCTCGCACCGACTGGATGACCAGCATGCGGCCATCACCGTGTCCGGCAAGGACAAGGGCCGGCTGATCGAAAGCGACATCATGGTGGTGGATTTCGATGGCAAGGCCGTGGGCCGGCCGCTGCGCCCTTCGGCGGAAACCCTGCTGCACACCCAGCTCTACGCTCGCTTCCCGGAAGTCGGCTGCGTGCTGCATACCCATTCGCCGGTGCAGACCATCGCCTCGCGCCTGTACAGCAGCGATGGTCATATCCGTCTGGAAGGCTATGAGCTGCTCAAGGCCTTGCACGGCAACACCACCCACGAAACCGCCGTCGACCTGAAGGTGTTCCCCAATACCCAGGACATGGATGTGCTGGCAGCCCAGGTCGAGGCCGAACTCGACAAGGGGCAGATGTGGGGCTATCTGATCGACGGCCACGGCCTGTACGCCTGGGGCCGCGACATGGCCGAAGCCCGTCGCCACCTGGAGGCCTTCGAGTTCCTGCTGCATTGCGAACTTGAACTGCGCCGCCTGCGCGGCCACGCCTGATCCTTCTTCCTACTACGTCGAGTCCCCCATGAGCCGACTGCGCATTTTCAATGAAACCGCCCCGGACGCACCGCTGTTCGATAGCCGCGACGGCGAGGTCATCGCCGCCGAACTGAACAAGATCGGCGTCACCTTCGAACGCTGGCAGGCCAAGCACCCGGTCACGCCGGGCGCCAGCCAGGAAGAAGTGTTCGCCGCTTACCGCGAGGACATTGACCGTCTGGTCGCAGAGCATGGCTTCAAGAGCGTGGACGTGGCCTCGATCGCCCCGGACAACCCGGCCCGCGCCGAGATCCGCAAGAAGTTCCTCGACGAGCATTACCACAAGGAAGACGAAGTCCGCTTCTTCGTCGCCGGCTCCGGCCTGTTCACCCTGCACGTGGGCGACAAGGTCTATGAAGTGGAGTGCGTGAAGGACGATCTGATCGCCGTGCCCGACAGCGTCAACCACTGGTTCGACATGGGCGAGGAACCGAGCTTCGCCGCCATCCGCTTCTTCACCGAGCCGGACGGCTGGGTCGGCCATTTCACCGGCACCGACATCGCCCAGCGCTTCCCGCGCTACGAGCCCAGCACCCTCTGAACCCGCCTTCCGCTTAAGCCGCTCTCCCGTTCACGGGAGAGGGGTTGGGGTGAGGGCAGCTCCTGGCTCTTACCTCCCTGTTTCTACCAACCACGCATAAGTGCCGACAAAAGCACCGTGCAGGAAAACCGCATGACGATCAAAGCCATCCTCACCGACATCGAGGGCACAACCTCCAGCATCTCCTTCGTCAAGGAAGTGCTGTTCCCGTATGCCCGCAACGCCCTGCCCGGCTTCGTCCAGGTACACGGCAATGAACCCCAGGTCCGCCAGTGGCTGGATGCAGTGGCCACCGAAATTTCTGCCAGCGCCTGCCAGGACGAAGTCATCGTCGAAACCCTGCAGGGCTGGATCGACCAGGACCGCAAGCACACCGCGCTGAAGGCGCTGCAGGGCATGCTCTGGGACGTGGGTTACCGCAACGGCGACTACACCGCCCACCTGTACCCGGAAGTGGCCGACGTGCTGCGCGGCTGGCACGCCAGCGGCTTGCCGCTGTACGTGTACTCCTCCGGCTCGGTGCCAGCACAGAAGCTGTTCTTTGGTTTCAGCGATGCCGGTGACTTGAACGGTCTGTTCTCCGGCAACTTCGACACCGAAGTCGGCGGCAAGCGCGAGGCACCCAGCTACACCCACATCGCCAAGGCCATCAACATCGACCCGGCCGAGATCCTGTTCCTGTCCGACGTGGTCGAGGAACTGGACGCCGCGCGCGAGGCCGGCCTGCAGACGGTGCTGGTCGACCGCCTCAGCGATTACCCGCAACCGCGCAGCGGCGAAGCCACCCACGGTCACACACGGGTGGAACGCTTCGATCAGATCACGCTGTGATCGCCTGAACAGCAATCCGCAACACGACGGCCCCTCACGGGGCCGTTTTTGTATCTTCGGCATCACCGCCGGTAAAGGAAAGCCAACGCACGATCAGTCTTCAGCTGCCCCGCCCACCGATCACGCCAGCAACCAAGGACGCCTTCGTATGAGCATCGCTGCAGAAATCGGCCAGGCCCTGGCCGCCGAGTTCGCCATTCCCGATGTCGGCACATTGACCGTCATCGTCTCGCGCCTGGCCACCGCCATCGTGCTCGGCGGACTGCTTGGCCTGGAGCGGGAACGCAAAGGGCGCGCGGCAGGCTTGAAGACCCATATCCTGGTCTCGGTGGGTTCAGCGCTGTTCGTACTGGCACCTTTGCAGATGGGCATTTCGGGTGCCGATGTGACGCGGGTGATGCAGGGCATCGTCTCCGGCATCGGCTTCCTCGGCGCTGGCGCCATCCTCAAGCTCGACAACGAAGAACGCATCCAGGGCCTGACCACCGCCGCCGGCATCTGGATGACGGCAGCCATCGGCATGGCAGCCGGCATGGGCATGGAGATGGTGGCCTTCATCACCACGATCGCCGCCTTGGCGGTCGTGAGCACGCTACCGAAGCTGATGCCCGACAAACGCAGGAATGTTGAGGGTAGCGAGGCCGACCTCGATACCTGATCAGCCGACACCACCGCAATGCCCAAGCAAGTACATCGCCGAATCTTGTAGGAGCGGTGTCAGCCGCGAAGCTGGCATTGCCGAACATCAGGGCAAATTTGTCACCTGATGATGTGCGAGCCTCGCGGCTTACGCCGCTCCTACAAATCCGCCTACTCAGCCGGGCTGCGCAGCACCAGCACATCGATACTGGAGGGCACGCCAAGACGCGCAGTGAAGCCATCCCATTGGCCCACACCGCTGCTGACGAACAAGGTCATCTCTCGCACCCGGTACTCGCCGCGCACAAAGCCGTGGTTGAAGGGAGCTACCACCCAGCGGTCGAATCCCAGCATGTGCCCGCCATGGGTATGGCCGGAAATCTGCAGGTCGATCGCGCCGGTAGCGGCGGCCGCGCGCGCCTGCTTGGGTTGGTGCGCAAGCAATATATGGACGTCGCCGCCCCTGCCACCATCCACGACGGCCTGCATGTCCGGCGCCAGGCCACCGTGCATGTACGAACTCGGTTTCAGTGCCGCGAGGTCACCGATGCCGGAGACCGCCAGCCTGCGGCCATTGATATTCAGCAGTGCGGTCTGGTTCTCCAGCACGCCCAGGCCCATCTGCCGGAAATGCGCCATCCACGCACTGTAGTCGTAGTAGTACTCATGGTTGCCCGGGGCCAACCAGACGCCATAAGGCGCCTTGAGCTGGGCCAGCGGCTCGGCGAATCGACCGCTGTCTTCCAGACCACCGTCGGCCATGTCGCCGGGCAACACGATCATGTCGGGTTTGACCGCCAGGGTTGCATCGACGATGCGCTGGGTCCGCCAAGTGCGTTTGACCGGGCTGATATGCAGGTCGGCCAATACCGCCACACGCAGACCGTCCATCTCCTTGGGCAGGTTCGGCACGACAAGATCGCGTTCGTATACCTGCGGCGGTTTGAGACCGTTGTAGATGCCCAGCGTGGCCAGCAGCACAATCAACAACGCCGCGCCCTGATTGAAACCGACGCCGTGCCACAGCGTTGCGAAACGTGAGCTGCGCGGCAGCAGGCGTGACACCAACCAGCCCGTTTCGCGCAGCAGGACGAACACCAGCACCAGCATGAACATCACCAGCACCCAACCGAATACCAGCTGGATCCAGGCTTCGACTGTGTAACTGAAGATGTCCAACCGCCACAAGGTGGCGAAACTCAGACCAATCAGGGCAAGCAGCACACTGATGCCCGTCCGCCAACGGCGCTGGTGTTTGGACAAGGGATGGACCGGCCACCAGAACAGAATGGCCAACAACGGCAGCAGCAGCGATACGATAAAAGTCATCAGCGGTACGCGGTAAGTAAACTAAGAACGCCCGCGATCAGACCGCCAGCGGGCTCAAGAGATTGCCGTGCACTGTGGCACAGCAACATGGCAGACCGAGCGCCCACAGCTGGAACACTACGTAGCCCAACCGTAGAGCCGAGCCATGCTCGGCTTATGCCGATTTTCCGATCGCTTCAGCCGCGAAGCCCGCAATCATGCTGATTGCAGGCCCTTCTGCGGTTTCATTGTTGCCAGCTTCGCGGCTGACGCCGCTCCCACAAACAAACCCTGTAGAGCCGAGCCATGCTCGGCTGAAGCTCTACCTGTGATATCCCTTGCCGAGCATGGCTCGGCACTACGCTCCTGCTCCCTCCCTTTGGCCAACGGCCAAGGGGAGGGTTGGGGAGGGGTTAGCCCTTTGCGCTAATGCCCCTTGCCGAGCATGGCTCGGCACTACATTGGGGTTGCTGGAGTGCTGGTGAAGCCCATGCCGAGCATGGCTCGGCACTACAAGTAAGCGACTGCGTCGCTTACTTGGACTTCTCGGCAATCCAGGCGTTGAGCTTCTCGTCGAGCACGTCCAGCGGCACCGAGCCGTCCTTCAGCACTTCTGCGTGGAACTCGCGGATGTCGAACTTGGTGCCCAGCTTGTCCTGCGCGCGCTTGCGCAGTTCCTGGATCTTCAGCTCACCCGTCTTGTACGCCAATGCCTGGCCCGGCCATGCGATGTAACGCTCGGCTTCGGCAACTGCATCCGGCTCGCTCACCGAGGAATTGGCGAACATGTAGTCCAGCACCTGCTGGCGGGTCCAGCCCTTGGAGTGCAGGCCGGTGTCCACCACCAGACGCACTGCGCGCCACAGCTCGCCCTGCAGGCGGCCGAAGTAGCTGTACGGGTCGGTGTAGACGCCCAGATCCTTGCCCAGACTTTCTGCATACAGGCCCCAGCCTTCGATGAAGGCGGTTTCGCCACCAAAGCGACGGAACGCCGGCACGCCCTTCAGTTCCTGCTGCAACGCCAGCTGGAAGTGATGGCCCGGGATGGCTTCATGCAGGAACAGGTCTTCGGCGTCCCAGGTCTTGCGGGTCGGCAAGTCGTAGGTGTTGACGTAGAAGATGCCCGGACGGCTGCCGTCTTCGCTGGGCTGCATGTACTCGCCGCCTGCGGCCGACTTGGCGCGGAATGCCTCGATCGGGCGGATCTCGAAACCGGCCTTCGGGGTCAGCGAGAACAGCTTGGGCACATTGGCATTGATCTTCGCTTCCAGGCCGCGGTAATGCTCCAGCAGTTCCGGCTCGGACTTGAACTCGAACTGCTTGTCCTTCTGCATGAAGGTGAAGAATTCCTGCAGCGAGCCCTTGAAGCCCACTTCGGTCATCACCGTCTGGATCTCGGCGTGAATGCGCGCCACTTCCTTCAGGCCGATCTCGTGGATCTGCTCCGGGGTCTGCGCGGTGGTGGTGCTCTGTTTGGCGTTGAAGGCGTACCACGCCTTGCCGTCCGGCAAGGAATCCAGGCCGACCGTGTCGCGGGTCGCCGGCAGGTATTCGTTGGCGATGAAGTCACGCTGCTGCTTGATCGCCGGCATCAGCTTGTCGTTGATCACGCTGCGGAAGGCTTCGGTCAGGCGGTCCTTGTCGGCCTGCGAGAAATCGGCCGGCAGCAACTTGATCGGCCCCCAGAACTGGCTGTCCTCGGCCTTGGCGGTGATGATCTCGTCGAACTGCGGCACCACTTTTTCCATAAGCACGCGCGGCTGCACCACGCCGGCCTTCATGCCTTGGCGCATATTGGCGTTTTCGGTTTCCAGCAACACCGGAACGCGCGCGGCACGCGCCAACCAGTTGTCGTAATCCTTGACCGTCTTGAACGGCTGCGCCACCTGGCCCGAACCCAGCATCACCGCATAGCTGACGGTGGAGCCCATCTGGTTCACCGGCATCATCCAGGTAGGGAACTTCTCCCCTTCCAGCGACTGTTTCTGCTCTTCAACGAAGATGCGGTAGCTGAGCAGATCCTGCCCAGCCAGGCCCGCATCGCCGATCTTCTCGGCCTTGCCCAGCCATTCCTGGGTGAAGTCATGGCTCTGCTTGCGGAACTCGGCCGAGCCGAAGTCCGGCAGCTGGTCGTTGTAACGGTTGTCGCCCTGGAAGGTGGCCTGCAGCGGGTTCAGCTTGAGCACGCCTTCCCAATAGTCAGCGTACAGCTGGTTCAGCTGCGCGGCCTTGTCGGCCTGCGGTGCCTGCGCAGTACTGTCGCCAGCGGCTGGTTGCGATGACGGCGAACAGGCGGCCAGCACGGTGGCCAGGGAGAACGAGACGGCAAGCGCCAGCGGTCGAACAGTCATCGGGGGTTTCCAGGACAGGGAACAAGGCCGCCAGCGTCAGCGCTGCTGTGCCCTGCCGGAAGGGCCAAAGGTCATTACCGGCAGGTTTCACATCGCGGTCTGGCCTGCAAACCGTCATAATCCGTCCCCTGCTGCGGTCGCCACCGGCGTCTGCCACCTCGTATTCACGCTCTCCCGGGGCTTCTCTATCCGGCACGAGCCTTTGCAGTTGCTGTATTTATGACTACTTCGCGTCGCCCGCTGGGCTTCTGGTCCGCCACCGCCCTGGTTGTGGGCAGCATGATCGGCTCGGGTACCTTCCTGTTGCCAGCCACCCTCGCCCCCTATGGCGCGGCCACCCTGATTGGCTGGGGTATCACCTTGTGCGGCGCGCTGCTGCTGGCGGTGACCTTTGCCCAGCTGGCCAAGCGCTGGCCGCAGACCGGTGGCCCCTACGTGTTCGCCCGCAACGCTTTTGGCGAGCTACCCGGCTTTCTGGTCGCCTGGAGCTACTGGATCTCAATGTGGTGTGCGATTGCCGCCATCGCCGTCGCCTTCGCCGGCAGCATTGGCGCCATCTTTCCTGCCCTGACCGCAACCCCGGTGCGCGCTGCGGCCTGCGGTCTTGTCGCGCTGTGGCTGTGTGCAGGCGTCAACCTGATAGGTGTGCGCGAAGCCGGACGCCTGCAGCTAGCAACCACCGTCCTGAAAGTAGTACCGCTGCTGATGTTCGGCCTGGTCGCGCTGTGGCTGGTGGATACCAGCCACTACGTGCCGTTCAATCCGTCCGGCGAATCGCTGGGCAGCGTTGCCGCCGCCACCGTCGCGCTGACCCTGTGGGCGATGATCGGCCTCGAGGCCGCCACGGTCCCGGCCGAGTCGGTCGACGACGCACCTCGCACCGTCGCCCGTGCCACCGTCGCCGGCACCGCCATCGCAGGTATCGCGACCGTACTGGCCTGCACCACCGTGCTGGGCCTGCTGCCAGCCGATGTGCTCGCCAGTTCCAGCGCACCGATGGCCGATGCCGCCGCCGCCTTGTGGGGGCCGACCGCCGGGATGCTGCTGGCGGTGGTGATGGCCATTTCCTGCGTCGGCGCACTGAATGGCTGGACGCTGCTGGCAGCACAGCTACCGATGGCGGCCGCCCGCGATGGCGTGCTGCCGCGCGCCTTTGCCCACGAGAACAAGCGCGGCGCGCCGGTCTTCGGCGTCATCGTCAGCTGCCTGCTGGCCACCGTGCTTGTGATCTGCAACTACAACCGCTCGCTGGTGGACCTGTTCAAGTTCTCGGTGCTGCTGTCCACCGCTGCCACCCTGCTGCCCTACCTGGCTGGTGCTGCCGCATGGTTGTGGCGCGGCAGCGGTATCGCTTCGCGCATTGCCGCTGCTGGCGCATTGCTCTTCAGCCTGTACGCGATTGCCGGCATCGGCAGCGAAGCTCTGCTGTGGGGTGTGGCGCTGATCGTGGCAGGCCTGCCGATCTACTTCTGGTTGCGCCAACGCTGAGTACTGGCCTGCCGTTTGTCTGTGGGAACGGCGTAAGCCGCGAAGCTGGCTCGGTCACTCGCGCGTACGCGGCCCGTTGCCCAGTGCCTTGTTGACCGCGACAAACTGGCTACGCAGTAGTGCTTCGCTATCAACCAGGTCGCGCCGCGTCTGCAGATAGCCTCTGCGTGCATCCAGCACCGCCAGGAAGTCGATCAGGCCAGCATCGTGCCGCGCCTGGGCGATCGTGTAAGCGTCCGCCGTGGCCTGCTCGCGCTCACGCAGCTGGACGCGCTGTTGTTGAGCGGCGGCGTAACCGTTCAAGGCATTGTCGATTTCCTGCCAGGCCTGCAGCACGGTCTTCTGGTAGGCCACGGCAGCTTCCTGCTGTTCCAGCTCCCGCAGCTGCACCACACTCTTGCGCCGACCGTGATCGAACACTGGCAGGTTCAGCACCGGGCCGATCGACCAGGTCCGGCTGCCCCAGTCCGAGAACTCACCGGACAGATACGACTCGTAGCCGAACTTGGCACCCAGCCGGATGCTGGGATACAGATCCGCCTGGGCAACACCGATGCTGGCCGTCGCCTGTTGCAGGCGTGCCTGCGCGGCGCGTATATCCGGGCGCCGCTGCGCCACTTCCGACGGCAGGCCCAGCGACAGATCCGGCAACGCGTCGCTGGCTGCAACCATTGGCGCTGCAAGCTGGCTGCGCAATGCGCCGGGGCGCTCGCCGAGCAATAGCGCGAGTTGGTTGCTGCTGCTCGCTTCCTCGACCAGCAGGCCGGGCAAGCGCGCACGTAACGCAGCCAGATCGGCTTGCTGACGGTCCAGATCCAGATGGTCCTGCAAGCCGCCGTCCACCCGCGCCTGCAGCAGCGACAGGCGCTCTTCCAATGCGCCAATGTCCTCGTGTGCCAGTTCGATCTGGCGCTGTGCAGCGCGCAACTGCACGTAGCTGCGTGCCACTTCGCTGCTGACGCTCAGCCTGGCCAGATCCAACAGCGCCGCCTGTTGCGCCACGCTCGCGTCGGCGGCCTCGATCGAGCGCCGCACCCTGCCCCATAGATCCAGCTCCCAGGACGCATCGAAGCCGGCCTGGTACAGATTGAATGGTTCGGCCAGCAGCTGTTTCATTGCGTCACTGTCATTGCTGAGGATGTCGAGCATGCGCGTACCAGCGCCGTTCTCGCTTTGGCGCTGGCGATTGACGCCTGCCGATGCGTTCACATCGACACCGCGCTGCGCGGCAACCGTGCGCCGCTGCGCCCGCGCCTGGGCGAAATGCAAGGCTGCAGTGCGCAGGTCCGGACTCGCCTGCAGGGCGCGTTGCTGCAGTTCATCCAAGGTCGGGTCGGACAGCTGCGTCCACCACTCCGGCTGCAGCGCCTGCGTACCAAGGTCGGCATTTAGTGACGCGTCACCGCCCCGCCATTGCGTCCAGTCGACAGGGGCCGCCATGTCCGGACGCACGAAGTCCGGCCCGACCGCGCAGCCGCCGAGCATCAGGCCAGCAGCAAGCGGCGACAGCAGCAGCGGCACGTTCAACAGTGAGCGCAATTGGGGAAACATGGATCGCGTCCTAGGTAAGCCGGTTACGGAACAACCACGCCGCCAACGGCAAGGTGATCGCCGCCACCGCCAGCATGGGGATGAAGTTGAAGCCCACTTCCTGCAGGCCGGCGCCTTCCAGATAGACCCGGCGCACCAGATCGATGCCAAAGCGCAGCGGATTGGCATAGGTCGCCACCTGCAGCACCTTGGGCATGTTGGCCACCGGCGTCATCAAGCCCGACAGCAGCATCAACGGCATGATCAACAGGAAGGTGTAGAGCATGGCCTGCTGCATGTTTGCTGCCACCGCCGAGATCGACAGGCCGATGCCTACCGACGCCACGGTGAACACCGCCAGCGCCAGGTACAGCACGCCCACCGAGCCGGCCATCGGGATCTGGAACCAGAAGCGGATGATCAGCAGGATGATGGTGGACTGCACCAGCCCCACCAGAATCGACGGCAAGGCCTTGCCGATCAGGATCTGCATCGGCGTCAGCGGCGTGACCAACAGCTGATCGAAGGTGCCCTGCTCGCGTTCGCGCGCTACCGACAACGCCGCAATCAGCAGCGTCTGTAACATGCTCAACGCGGCAATCAACGCCGGCATCAGCTGCCAGCGCGATTCCAGGTTCGGGTTGTACCAACTGCGCGTGACCAGTTGCACCGCCTGCCCACCGGCAGCGCGCGCCGGGTTGAACTGCGCTCGATTGGACTGTTCTCGATTGAAATCGGCGACGATGGAGCCGATGTAACCGGCGGCAGCACCGGCGGTGGTCGAGTTGCGGCCATCCATGATCAACTGCAGCGGCGCGCTCTGCCCAGCGGCCAATCGCCGCTCGAAATCGGCCGGAATGCTGATCACCAGCAGCGCTTCATTGGCGTCGATCAAGCCTGCAATCTGCGTAGACGAATCCAGCGTGGCCACACGCTCGAACATGCCCGCGCCATCCATCCGCGAAAGCAGCTCGCTCGAGGCCTGTCCGCCACTGAGGTCGAGCACCGCGTACGGCACATGACGCAGATCGAAGGTCGCGCCGTAGCCAAACAACAACGCCTGCATCAGCGCTGGCATGAACAGCATGGCGCGGCTGGCCGGCTCCTTCAGCAGGGTGATCAGTTCCTTCCTGCACAGGAAGGCAATACGCCTGAAATAGATGGCGATAGTTTCCATGCCTACACCAGCCTTTTGCGCAGCTTGGAACGGGTGGCCGCAAACAGCAGCAGCGCATACAGCAGCAGGATCGCGGATTTCTGCAGGAGCAACGGCCAGTTATCACCGGTCAGGAACAGCGACTTGATCAGGCCCATGAAGTGCGTGGCAGGCAGCAGCTGGCTGATCACCTGCACCGCGACCGGCATGTTGCGCAGGTCGAATACGAAGCCGGACAGCATCATCGCCGGCATGAAACTGGTCAGCAGTGCCACCTGGCTGGCCTGGAACTGATTGCGGGTTACCGCCGATATGAACAAACCCAGCAACAACGACACAGTCAGGTAAAGCAGCGAGCTGATCACGATCGCCAGCAACGAACCGCGCATCGGCACCTCGAACAGGAAGCGCGCAGTCAGCAGGCAGATCGCCAGGTTGATTGCACCGATGCCCAGATAGGGAAGCAGCTTTGCCAGCACCAGCTCGGTCGGCCGCATCGGCGTGACGAACAGTGCTTCCAAGGTGCCGCGCTCCCATTCGCGTGCGACCAATAGCGAGGTCAGGAAGGCGCCAATCAGGGTCATCACCAGAACGATCAGCCCCGGCACCAGATACCAGGTACTGGTGCTTGCCTCGTTGAACCACATGCGCTGGATCACATTGACTCCGCCACCCGCATTGCTGCTGCCTTGCCGATCCATCGTGGTTTGCAACTGCGTCGCCAAGGCACCGCCCACATAGCCTTCCAAGGTCCGCGCGGTATTGGCATCCACACCGTTGAGTATCAGCTGCACCTGCGCATTGCCCTCCGCCCTGCGTCTGCTGAAATCCACCGGCACATGCACGATGCCGCCAACCTTGCCTTGCCGCATCAGGGCCACCGCGACAGTCATGTCACCGACCTGCACCGGGGCCAGATACGGCGAGCCCTGCAGCCCGGCGACCAGCGACTGCGTTGTCGGCGAGCGCTCATCCAGCACCACTGCGACCGGTGCATGGCGGACATCGAACGACAGCCCGTAACCAAACAGCAGGATCAAGGCCGCCGGCAACAACAGTCCCACCGCAAGGCTGCTGCGTTCACGCAGCATCTGTCGGGTCTCCTTGCGCACCAACGCCGATAAGCGGGGCAGGAAACCGGACATCACGCAGCCCTGCCACCGGCAGCGGCACTGCGCTGCGCACGGCCCTGCTCGACGATGCCAATGAAGGCGGCATTCATGTCGATGCCGTCAGCGCCGGCCTGCTCACGCACCTGCTGTGGCGTTCCCAGGGCCAGCAATTCACCTGCGTCCTGGATGGCGATGCGGTCGCAGTACTCCGCCTCCTCCATGAAATGGGTTGTGACAATAATGGTCACGCCCTGCTGCGCCAGCCCGGTGATGGTGCGCCAGAAGGCGCGCCGCGCCAGTGGATCGATGCCGCTGGTCGGCTCATCCAGAAACAGGATTTCTGGCGCATGCAGCAAGCCCACCGCCATTGCCAGCCGCTGTTTATAGCCGGCTGGCAGGTCGCCGCTGCGGGCATCCGCCTGCAGGTCAAAACGGGCAACGGCATCAGCAACACGCTGGCGCAGTTGTGCGCCGCCCAGACCATAAGCGCCACCAAAGAACTCCAGGTTCTCGCGTACCGTCAGGTTGGCGTAGAGGGCGAATTTCTGTGAAACATAGCCAATGCGTGCACGGGCCTGGGCACGAGCGGTGCGCAGATTCAGGCCGGCTACCTCCAGATGCCCGCTACTGGCGGGGAGCAGCCCGCAGAGCATCCGAAACGTGGTGGTTTTGCCGGCACCATTGGGGCCGAGCAGCCCGAAGATCTCGCCACGGTGTACATCGAAGCTGGTACTGGCTACTGCAGTGAAATCACCGAAGCGGCGCACCAGATCGCGTACCACGATGACCGGCGCATCATCCTGCGGGATCGCTATCGGTGCGACCTCCGCCACCGGCAAGGACGCTGGTGACTCCTGCGCGCGCAGCAGCATCATGAAAGCGTCTTCCAACTCCGCCGGTCGCTGGCTTGGCGATTGATCCTGCAGCAACCCAGCGATTTCCGACGGTGCTACGCCGGGCTGCAGGATGAAGCGCACCGACCCGGCACGCGGCACCGCATCCAGCACGTGGCGGCTATCGTCGATCAGCTGCGCCTGCAGATCGCGCGGCTGCAGCGGCGGCGCTGGCGCTACCGCCCAGGTCAGGCCCTGCGCCTTGCCGGTCAGCGCGGCTGGATTGCCCTGCGCCAGCAAGCGCCCTTGATGCAGCACGAAGATCTGCTCACAACGCTCGGCTTCGTCCATATAGGCGGTGCTGACCAGCACGCTGAGCTGCTCCTCCTGCACCAGCTGCTGGATGATCTTCCACAATTCGCGCCGCGACAGCGGGTCCACGCCAACACTGGGCTCGTCCAGCAGCAACAGCTGCGGTGAACGCACCAAGGTACAGGCCAGGCCCAGCTTCTGCTTCATTCCGCCTGACAATTTGCCGGCCGGGCGCTGCTTGAATGCAGCCAGGTCGGTCATCTGCAGCAGGCGTTCAAAGCGCGCATGGCGCTCCTCCGCTGGCACACCATGCAGATCCGCGTACAGGTCCAGGTTCTCCTGCACGCTCAGGTCCTCATACAGGCCAAAGCGCTGCGGCATGTAGCTGATGCGATCCTGCACCTGTTGCGGCTGCCGCGCCACGTCATGGCCCAGCACCTGCAACTGGCCGCCATCGGCCGGCAGCAAGCCAGCGACCATGCGCAGAAAGGTGGTCTTGCCGGCGCCATCCGGTCCAACCAGCGCGGTCAGCTCGCCCTTGCGCACGCTCAGGGAAATCCCGGCCAGCGCCTCCAGTTGCCCGCCACCGGCGGCTGGAAAACACTTGCGCAACTCGACCGCGACAACCGTGGCAGCCGCCGTTTCCATCAGCGCGCCGCCTGCAGCCGCACGCTTACCGGCTGGCCGAGGCGCAGCTGATCCTGTGGATCCTCGACCACCACACGCACCTCATAGACCAGGCTGGTGCGCAGTTCTTCGGTCTGTACCGATTTCGGAGTGAACTCGGCGACGGACGAAATGAAGCCGACCTTGCCCGCCACCGGTTTGTCGGGATGGCTGTCACTGGTCACCTGCGCCAGCTGGCCACTGCGGATGCGACCAAGCTCGGTCTCGCTGGCAAATACCCGCACCCACTTGGGCTGGGTCAACGCCAGCGCGAACGCCGCGCGTTGCGGACCAGCCATGTCGCCGACCTCCACCAGCCGCGAGCGCACCACCGCCGCCACCGGAGCGGTGAGCTGGCCTTGCGCGATCTGGTGTTGCAGCAAAGCGAGCTGCGCATCGGCAGCCTGCAGCTGTGCTTCGGCTGCGGCGATGTCTTCCTTGCGTGGCCCCTGCTGCACCAGCACCAACGCCTGTTGCTGCAGTTCAACCGTCGCTGCCGCCACTTTCGCCACGCTGCGTGCACGGTCCATTTCCTGTGCACTTACACCGCGCCCGTTGGTGGCGTGGGCTACGCCCTGCAGCCGCTGCAGGTCCTGCGTCGCGCGTGCCGCATCGGCCTGCGCTGCAGCCAGCTGGCTTCTGGCCTGCACGACTTCCTGGGGCCGCGCGCCGTTGTGCAGCCGCGCCACTGTCTGCCGCTGGGTCTCGATCTGTGCCTTGGCTTGATCGGCCTGCAGTTGCAAGGTGCGGGTATCAAGCGTGGCCAGCACATCGCCGGCCTTGACCTTGTCACCCTCCTCCACCCGAACTTCCTGCACCCGGCCACTGCCATCGAAGGCGAGCGACACCTGGCGGATGTCCACATTGCCCTGCAACTGCAGACCATCGCCAGCCGGCTTATCCCGGCTACTCCACCACCAAAGCAGCGCACTCAACAACGCAACGACGGCCACCACGACAAGGATGGGCTTCTTCATCAGGACGCTTCCGCAAGCTGGGCTGGATCTGCCGAACAGCCTAATTCAAATTAAATTTAATTTAAAGTAGTGCCGTTCGGAACGATGAAGCAGGCTAAACTTGCCACGCAATGAGCATCCAGAAAACCTCCCTGCGCGGACCACGTACCGATGGCGAAGCCACCCGCGCCCGCTTGCTGGAAGCAGCCGGCCAGCTGTTCTCGCAGCAGGGCTTCGCCGAAACCACCAGCAAGGCTGTCGCCCAGCTGGCCGCTGCCGATCTGGCGTCCATCAATTACCACTTCGGCAGCCGCAACGGTCTTTACCAGGCGGTGCTGCTGGAAGCGCACCGGCAATTGCTCGATCTGGACGACCTGCAGCGGATCGCCGGCAGCGCGCTGAGCGCGGAACAGCGCTTGCACGAACTACTGGCTGGTCTTGTCCAGCGCGCGCAACAACCCGAGGCCTGGGCGCCACGCGTGCTGGCCCGCGAACTGCTTGCGCCCTCCTCACACCTGCAGGTGCTGATGGAAGAAGCCGTTCCGCCAAAGATGATGGCGGTAGCGCAGATCCTCAGTGAGATATCCGGCATTCCATCCAACGAGCCGGCCCTGCTGCGCTGCCTGCTCAGCGTTGCCGCGCCCTGCATGATGTTGATCGTGATCGGGCGCGGTGTGCCGGGCCCGTTGCAGATGGTGGTGCAAGGCCCATCGCAGGCCCTGCTGGCGCACCTGCATCGCTTTGCGATTGCGGGCCTGCAGGCGGTTGGCGAGGATTACCGCAGTAATCCTGCAGCTGTGAATGTGGGAGCGGTGTAAGCCGCGAAGCCGGGATTGTGTGGCCATTGATACAGATTCGATCTGGTAGACCATCAGCTTCGCGGCTTACGCCGCTCCCACAAAAGCACGCCGCCGCCCCGCCAAAAACCCGCCGCCAGCACTCTGGCATCGCTCTTGCATCTGCTCCGGCATGAGTCCCGAACTTGCCCTTACCGAACTCCGCGGCGGCCTGGTTGCCACCTTGTGGATCGCCGGCCCACTGTTGCTTGTCGTACTGGTCGTCGGCGTGGTGATCGGCGTGATCCAGGCTGCCACCCAGATCAACGAGCCGACCATCGCCTTTGTCGCCAAGGCTGCCGCGCTGACCGCAGCGCTGTTTGCGCTGGGCAGCCTGCTGCTTGGTCATCTGGTCGAGTTCACCATCTTGTTGTTCCAGCGCATTCCGCATCTGATCGGCTAGCGTCATGGATTCGGTCACCCAGACTGTCATCGACGGCCAGCAGGCCTTTGCCATCATCGGCAATACCCTGTGGATCATGCTGCGCATCGGCGCGATGCTGATGGCCATGCCGATGGTCGGCACCCGCGCGGTTCCGGCGCGGGTACGCGCACTGCTGGCAGTAGCCCTGTCGGTTGCGCTTGCGCCCGTTTTGCCACCGGTGCCGATCTTCAACGGCTTTGACTCGATCACCGTGCTCAGCATCCTGCGCGAAGTAGCAGTGGGAGTAAGCATCGGCTTCCTGCTGCGGCTGATCTTCGAAGCCGGCGCCATGGCAGGTGAAATGATCGCGCAGAGTACCGGCCTGGCCTTCGCACAGATGGCCGACCCGATGCGTGGCGGCAGCTCCGGCGTGATCGGGCAATGGTTCTACCTGATGTTCGGCCTGCTGTTTTTCACCAGCAACGGCCATCTGGCGCTGATCTCGCTGCTGGTCGACAGCTACAAGGCCTTGCCCATCGGCACGGCCCTACCCGATCCGCATGCAGTTGCCGCACTGGTGCCGACCCTGGCCTTGCAGATCTTCCGCGGCGCACTGTCTCTGGCACTGCCGCTGGTGGTGGCGATGCTGGCAATCAATCTGGCCTTTGGCGTCCTTTCCCGTGCAGCGCCAGCGCTCAATCCCATGCAGCTTGGCCTGCCGGTTGCCTTGCTGCTTGGCCTGTCGCTGCTCACCTTGCTGGCCGGGGAAATGGGGCCGCCGGTACAGCGCCTGTTCGACACCGCCTTTGATACGGCGCGGCAAGTAACAATGTGACGCCCTACACAGCTCACGTTTTTGGATTTCACATTACCTGAAGGCCCTCTTGCCGGTTCCCCTATACCGGCGGATAGTCCGGGTACAGCATGGACCGCAGGGGAATGCGGAACCACGTACGACATCTCGCTTTCGCGACCGCGGCGCGACTACCTTAGGGAGAGGTTTGATGCTCGTTGGCAGCTACAACCCGTTGTTCGTCGTGCTGTCGATCCTGGTGGCAATCCTGGCCTCGTTCACGGCGCTGGACATGGCCTCACGGGTATCCGCCTCACAACCACGTCGCGCTGCCGCCCGCTGGCTGTTGGCCGGCGGTGTGGCCATGGGCGCGGGCATCTGGTCGATGCACTTTGTCGGCATGCTGGCCTTCCGCCTGCCAATCCCGCTGGGCTACGACCTGTGGCTGACCGTGGAATCGTTCCTGGTCGCGGTTGCCGCCTCGATTTTTGCGCTGTGGCTGGTTTCCCGACCAACCCTGCCGCACCTGCGCCTGGCATTGGGCGCATTGCTGATGGGCCTGGGCATCGCCTGGATGCACTACGTCGGCATGTCCGCGCTGAAGATGAGCCCGGAGATCGACTACGACCGCGTCTGGTTTGTACTTTCGATCGTGATCGCGGTCGGTGCTTCGTGGAGCGCGTTGTACATCGCGTTCCGCCTTCGCACCGTCGAGCACGCGCTACCGCCGCGATTGATCGCGGCCGCGGTGATGGGCCTGGCCATCGTCGGCATGCACTACACCGGCATGGCAGCGGCACGCTTCCCAGCCAACTCCGTCTGCACGGCGGCCACCACCGGCGGCGTCCCCACCGAATGGCTGGCCGCCTGCGTGGTGTTGCTGACCGTCGGCGTGATGGGCGTGGTGCTGACCATTTCCCTGTTCGAGCAGCGCATGCAGGCGCGCTTGCTGCATCTGCGCAATTCCATGCTGTCGGCCTCGCTGGACGATGCCCGCAAGGAGTTGTTCCATGCCAGCCAGCACGACTCGCTCACCCGCCTGCCCAACCGCCAGCTTTCGCATGAGCGTATCGAACAACTGTTGCAGGGCGGCCAGCCATTCGCGGTGATGTCCATCGACCTGGATGGCTTCCGCCATATCAATGGCGCGTTTGGCTCGCAGACCGGCGATGCCGCCCTGGTCGATATCGGCGAACGCCTGCGCCAACTGCTACCGGCCGACGACCTGGTCGGCCGCCTGGGTGGCGACCAGTTCGTGATCGCCAGCCAGCCCAGGCAATCCGAAGAACTCGGCTCGCTGGCAGACCGCATCATTCTCGCCGTCAATTCGGTACGGGTGAGCGGGCGCGAACTACGGATCACCGCCAGCCTGGGTATCGTCCAGCACTTGCCGGCTGGAACCACCGCCGCGCAACTGATCGCCATGGCCGAGACCGCCATGGCCTATGCCAGGCAGAGTGGGCGAAACACCCACGCGGTGTTCGCCGACTGGATGAACGACAACGTCGAGCAGGATCGGCGCCTGCTGGAAGACCTGCGCAAGGCCTTGGGCACCCCGCAGCTGTCACTGCACTACCAACCGCGGGTACACGCCAACAGCGGCCGCATCAGCGGCGCCGAGGCGCTGATCCGCTGGCGCCATCCCGAGCACGGCTATGTCCCGGCCGAGCGCATCATCCGGCTTACCGAGCAGAGCGGCCTGATGGACGTGATCGGCAACTGGGTATTGGACGAGGCTTGCCGGCAGATGCGTAGCTGGCAGGACGCTGGCAACGCCCAGTGGCGGGTCGCGGTCAACCTGTCAGGCCGCCAGCTGGGCTCGCCGAAATTGATTGAAGACGTGCGTGCCGCGTTGGAGCGCAACGATCTTGAGCCTTCACGACTGATACTTGAGATCAGCGAAGGTGCAGTGATGCGTGACACCGACAACGCCATTTCCGTACTACGCAGCGTCGCTGCACTGGGCGTTGGCATATCGATTGATGATTTCGGCATCGGCGTGTCCAGCCTGCTGCACCTGAAGCGCCTTCCCGCCACCGAGATCAAGATCGACCGCGCCTTTGTGCTGGCGCTGGAGGAAAGCGACGAGGACGTGGTGATCGTCTCGGCCATCGTCGCGCTGGGTCACGCGCTCAACATGGAAATCGTCGCCGAGGGCATCGAGACCCAGGGGCAGCGCTCCTATGTAGAACGACTGGGCTGCGACCATCTGCAAGGTTATCTGTTGGGCCGCCCGGTCAGCGCGGAGAACTTCATGCGCCTGCATGGCGGCGACGCACAGCATGCGGCATTGGAAGCACGGCTGGCTTCGTTCCAGCCCAGCCCGGAGTAACACCGTAGTGCCGAGCCATGCTCGGCAGAGGCTTTACAAGCAATCTCACTGTAGTGCCGAGCCATGCTCGGCAGAGGCTTTACAAGCAATCCCACTGTAGTGCCGAGCCATGCTCGGCAAGGGACGTTACCGGTGATGGCTCATGCCGAGCATGGCTCGGCACTACCAAAGCCCATTTTGGAATGATTTTTGCACGACCTTGGAAGAACCCTTCTTCCATGCCGAGCAATGTCCGAGAACGAACAGGCCGGGGAAAAAACCGAACTCCCCACCGAAAAACGCCTGCGCGAAGCCCGCGAGCAAGGCAATATCCCGCGCTCACGTGAGCTGGCGACCGCCGCGGTGTTCGTCGCCGCGGTGTTGGCGCTATACGCCATGGGCGGCTCCATGGGCAGCTCGGCCCGGCAATGGATGAAGGCCGCGCTGTCGCCTGAAGTCGGCCTGCTGGATACCCCGAACGCCTTGTTCGGCCACGCCGGTTGGATGCTGCTCAAGCTGATGCTGGCCTTCAGCCCCTTGCTGCTGATTTGCCTGGCCGCCGGCATGATCGCGCCGGTGATGATGGGCGGGCTGGGCTTTTCCAACAAGGCGATGACGCCGGATCTGAAGCGTATGAACCCGCTGACCGGGATAAAGCGCTTGGTCGGCGCCGAAGCCTTGGCCGAGCTGGTCAAGTCGATGCTGCGTGTGGCTTTTGTCGGCACCGCTGCCGGCCTGTGCATCTGGCACGGCGCCGATGCCCTGCGCGGCCTGCTGCATCTGCCACTGGAAGCCGCCATCGGCCGCGGCCTGGCCTTCACCCTCAAACTGCTGCTGGCCACGGCTGGCGCCATGGCCCTGCTCGCCGCCATCGACGCGCCGTACCAGAAGTGGAACTGGCTGCGGAAGCTGAAGATGACCCGCGAAGAGCTGCGCCGCGAAATGAAGGAAAGCGAGGGCAGCCCCGAGGTCAAGGGCCGCATCCGGCAGATGCAGATGCAGCTGTCACAGCGTCGGATGATGGAAGCAGTACCTACGGCCGACGTAGTGCTGGTCAACCCCACCCACTACGCGGTCGCCCTCAAATACGAAAGCGGGCGCATGAATGCCCCCACCGTGGTCGCCCGCGGCGTCGACGAACTGGCCCTGCGCATCCGTCAGGTTGCCGACGGCAACAAGGTCACCGTCGTCTCGTCGCCGCCTTTGGCACGCGCCTTGTATCGGGAAAGCCAACTCGGCAAGGAAATCCCCGTGAGACTGTATTCGGCTGTCGCCCTGGTCCTGTCCTACGTCTACCAGCTGCGCCAATGGCGTACCGGCCCGATGCCACAGATGGCATCCATCGATATTGATGAGTTCGGCAAGGGAGAAGCCCGATGAGCAGCCAGACTTCAGGCTTCTCAGCACGCCGCGTGCTCGACATGCTGCGCCATGGGCTGGGCGCACCGTTGATCGTGCTGGCCTTGCTGGCAATGGTGGTGGTGCCACTGGCCGCACCGGTGCTGGATGCCCTGTTCACCCTCAACATCGCCATCTCGATGCTGGTGCTGCTGGCAGTGGTGTACGTGAAGCGGCCGCTGGACTTCACCATCTTCCCGATCGTGCTGCTGGTCACCACCATGCTGCGGTTGGCGCTGAACGTGGCCTCGACCCGCGTCATCCTGCTCAATGGCCAGGACGGCCACGAAGCCGCCGGCAAGGTGATCGCCGCATTCGGCGAGTTCGTCATCGGCGGCAACTACGCGGTCGGCATCGTGGTCTTCGCGATCCTGACCATCATCAACTTCGTGGTCATCACCAAGGGTGCCGGACGTGTGTCGGAAGTGACCGCGCGCTTCATCCTGGATGCCATGCCCGGCAAGCAGATGGCGATCGATGCCGATCTCAACGCCGGTTTGCTGACGCGTGAGGAAGCCAAGCTGCGCCGCGAAGAAGTCCGCGAGGAAGCCGATTTCTACGGTGCAATGGACGGTGCCAGCAAGTTCATCCGCGGCGACGCCATCGCCGGCATCCTGATTCTTTTCATCAACATGCTCGGCGGACTGGCCGTTGGTGTACTGCAGCACGGCATGCCATTCGGCGACGCAGCGGCCACCTATACGCTGCTGTCGATCGGTGACGGCCTGGTGGCGCAGCTGCCGGCCCTGCTGGTTTCCAGCGCCGTGGCCATGCTGGTCACCCGCGCCTCGCGTTCGCAGGATATGAGCGAAGCGATGATGGGCCAGGTGTTCGGCCAGTACCGTGCACTGGCCATCACCGCCGGCATCATCGGCCTGGTGGGCCTGGTGCCTGGCATGCCGAACCTGGCCTTCCTCAGCCTGGCCGCGATCCTGGGTTTCATTGCCTGGAAACTGTGGAAGCGCGAGACCAGTGCTGCCGCCAAGACCTCCGCCAGTGACACCAGCGCCAACGAAGGCGGCTTGAACGCGCTCGGCCAGCCGCAGCCAGCACCGACCGCCGAACTGACCTGGGACGAACTGCGCCCGGTTGATCCACTGGGCCTGGAAGTCGGCTACCGGCTGATTCCGCTGGTCGACAAGGCCCAGGGCGGCGAATTGATGACGCGTATCAAGGGCGTGCGCCGCAAGCTCACCCAGGATCTGGGTTTCCTGATTCCGCCGGTGCATATCCGCGACAATCTGGAACTGCCGGCCACCCACTACCGCCTGCTGATCCACGGCGTGCCAGTCAGCACCGCCGACATCCATCCGGATCGCGAACTGGCACTGGACCCGGGCAGCGCCATGGGCACGCTGGAAGGCATTGCCGGCAAGGACCCTGCGTTCGGCCTGGACGCCACCTGGATCCAGCCGCATCAGCGCGCCCATGCCGAGTCGCTGGGTTACACGGTGGTCGATCCGGCCACCGTGGTCGCCACCCACCTGTCGCACTTGATCCGCGAACACGCGCCGGAACTGCTCGGCCATGAAGAAGTCCAGCAGCTGCTGGCAACCCTGGCCAAGAGCGCGCCCAAGCTGGCCGAAGACCTCTCGCCCAAGGCGCTGCCACTGTCCACTGTGGCGCGGGTATTGCAGAACCTGCTGGTCGAACGCATCCCGATCCGCCAGCTGCGCAAGATCGCCGAAGCGCTGGTCGAAGCCGCACCGCTCACCCAGGACGCCGCCGCGCTTACCGCCTCGGTCCGCAATGCACTGGGCCGCTTCATCGTGCAGGAAATCGCCGGCTCCTCGCCGGAGCTGCCGGTGTTCACCCTCAACCCGCAATTGGAACGCGTCTTGCAGGAGTCAACACAAGGCAATGGCGCCGCACTGGAACCTGGTCTCGCCGAACGCCTCCATCAAAGCCTTGCCGATTGCGTCGGCAAGCAGGAGGCCCGCAACGAGCCGGCTGTAGTGCTGGTACCGGCCCCGGTCCGCGCCGCGCTGGCGCGCCTGGTTCGCCACAGCGTTCCCTCGCTGTCGGTCCTGGCCTACAGCGAAGTGCCGGAAGACAAACGCCTGAAACTGGTCGGCACGATCAGCTGAGGCAGCCCGAAAGCCGACACCGTCAGCAATGCCGGTGACGGAAACCAGACACCTGCTGCACCGCACCCATTCCGCAAGAAGGAGCCCGCCACGCCATGTTCGACATCGCCAACGCCACTCCTTCGCCGCAGCCTCACTCCCGGTACCAAAGCATGAAGATCAAACGTTTCGTCGCCGCTGACATGCGCACCGCCATGAACCTCGTGCGCAAGGAACACGGCCCCGATGCCGTGATCCTGTCCAACCGGCGGATCGAGGAAGGTGTGGAGATCGTGGCTGCCGCACACTACGACGAGACCGCAGTGAAGCAGGCGCTGGAAGCCAGCCGCCCGGCCCCGCCGGCACCGGCCAAGCCGCGCAGCGCCGCCGAAGCCATCATGGCCGCGATGACCCGCCGCAAGGCACCGGAACCGGAACCGGTGACCGCCACCACCTCGGCCGTCGCCGCCCTGGCACGTTCGGCGGTTGGCGCCACCGGTCGCTCCATCGACAACAGCATCGAGTTGGCACCGGGCAGCCGCTTCGCCGGCCTGCTCAAGTCGGCCGAGGTTGAACCAGTCGCTCCCCGCGCGCCGGCGCCGCAGAGCTTGTTTGCCACCCAGCCGGCCAGCGCCGACGAACTGCCGATCGTGCCGGCGTTCCGTCCGGCCGGCAGCACCGCTGCGGTCGCGCCACTGGCAACCGTACCTGCTGTCACCCAGCAGGCCAGCTTCGCCGACGCCATCGCCGCCGTCACCATCGAGCCGCCGGCTCCGATCGAGCGCGCACGCTTTGCCATCGATCCGCCGATGCAGGAGCCGGAGCTGGTCCCACAGCAGCCAGCCGTTGCCGTGGCGATCCCTGCAATTCCTCCTGCGCCGGTGCTCGCCGTCGCCGCGGTGGCACCCGCAATCGAGCAGGTCGCGCCGATCGCTACACCGATCGCTGCGTTCGCAGCCCCGCAATCGGTTGATGCCGCAGTCGTCGCTGCCAACGAAACCGTCGTACCCGCAGTGGTCGCCAGCACTGCCCCGGTCAACCCGATCGCCACCAGCCCGGTGATCATCGCCCGCGACGACGAACAGCTCAGCCAGCTGCGCCAGGAAGTGGCCGGCATGCGCCACCTGATCGAGCGCGAGATGAACCGCTTTACCGATGAGCGCCTGCGTGGCAGCGCGGTACGTGCCAATGCGCTGGACCTGATGGACGAATACGGTTTCGACGCTGGCCTGGCCCGCGACGTCGCCACCCAGATCCCGGCCGACATTGACCCGAGCCGCGCCCGCGGGCTGATGCTGGGGCTGATCTCCAAGAAGCTGCCGATCGCCCCGGTCGATCCGATGGAAACCGGTGGCGTCATCGCTCTGGTCGGCCCCACCGGCGCCGGCAAGACCACCACCATCGCCAAGCTGGCCTCGCGCTTCGCCGAAGCCCATGCCGCCCGCGACGTGGCCCTGGTCACCACCGATACCCAGCGCATCGGCGCCCGCGAGCAGCTGTACGGCTTCGGCCGCCAGCTCGGCATCGCCGTGCATGAGGCCAATAGCGGCACCGACCTCAACCAGCTGCTGCAGAAGCTGGCCGACTACAAACTGGTGCTGATCGATACCGCCGGCCTGGGCCAGCGCGACCGCGCCCTCACCGCCCAGCTGCAGTGGCTGCGCGCCGCCGGCCAGATCCGCACCCTGCTGGTACTGCCCGCCAACACTGCCTTCCAGGACATGGACGAAGTGGTGCGCCGCTTCAGCGCAGCCAATCCGCAGGGCGTGGTGCTGACCAAGCTGGACGAGACCGGCCGCTTCGGTTCTGCCCTGTCGGTGGCGGTCGATCACCGCCTGCCGATCACCTGGGTGACCGACGGCCAGGACGTTCCGGAAGACCTTTATCGGGCCTCTGCCGCAAATCTTGTACTCCGCCTTGAAGATTTGCGCCGCGCGGCCGATATGCCCTGCAACACGGAGTTGAACAATGCAGTCGCGTGAGTACGCCAAGCTGACCAACACCTTCCCGCTGTCGGCAACCCGGCATGAACCCGCCGGCCCGGTACGCACCATCGCGGTCACTGGCGGCAAGGGCGGTGTAGGTAAAACCAATGTCTCGGCCAACCTGGCCGTGGCACTGGCAGGCATGGGCAAACGAACCCTCCTGCTCGACGCCGACCTGGGCCTGGCCAACATCGACGTGGTGCTGGGCCTGCAGCCCAAGCACACCCTGGCCGACCTGGTCGCCGGACGCGCCACGCTGGAAGAAGTCATCATCGAAGGCCCGAACGGCGTGCTGGTCGTGCCCGCCGCCTCGGGCCGCCGGCACATGGCCGAGCTGCAGCCGGCCGAACACGTTGGCCTGGTCAATGTGTTCTCCGAGCTGGAGCGCGAGCTCGATGTGATGATCATCGACACCGCCGCCGGCATCACCGACAGCGTACTGACCTTCTGCCAGGCCGCCCAGGACACCGTGGTGGTGGTCTGCGACGAGCCGGCCTCGATCACTGACGCCTACGCACTGATCAAGGTGCTCTCGCGCGAGCGCGGCGTGGACCGCATCCAGGTCGTCGCCAACATGGTGCGCGACCCGAATGAAGGCCGCGCCCTGTACGAAAAGCTGGTGCGGGTCTGCGAGAAGTTCCTGATCGATGTCTCGCTGAACTACCTGGGCTGCGTGCCGCAGGACGACTGGCTGCGCCTGTCGGTGCAGCGCCAGCAGCCGGTGGTCAAGCTCTATCCTTCCGCGCCGGCCTCGCTGGCCATCAACGAAATCGCCCGTCGCACCGCGCGCTGGCAAGCCCCAACCGCCCCGCGCGGCGGCGTTGAGTTCTTCCTGGAACGCATCATCCAGCAGAAGGTGAAGGCATGAACAATGCAGCCGCCCAATACCGTGAAGTCCAGCGCAGCGCGGCCAATGACTGCATCGCTCGCCACGCCGACCTGGTACGCCGTATCGCCCATCACCTGGCCGCGCGCCTGCCCGCCAGCGTCGAGGTCGATGACCTGATCCAGGCCGGCATGATGGGCCTGATCGAAGCCTCGCGCAGCTATGACTCCGAACAAGGCGCGTCGTTCGAAACCTATGCCTCGATCCGCATCCGCGGCTCGATGATCGACGAAATCCGCCGCGGTGACTGGGTACCGCGCTCGGTACACCGCCGCGCCCGCGATGCCGCTGCCACCATCCGCCGCCTTGAGCAGAGCAGCGGCCGTGCGGCCAGCGCCAGCGAAGTTGCCGAAGCGATGGAGCTGCCGCTGCCCGAATACATGCGTCTGGTTGAAGACGCCTCGCGTGGCCAGGTGCTGAGCCTGGAGTCGCGCATCGAAGACCAGGGCGAGCTCGACACCCCGACCACCGGCGGCCCCAACCCGCAGCAGGTGCTGGAGCGCAGCCAGTTCGGCGCCGAGCTGGGCAAGGCAATCGGCCAATTGCCCGAGCGCGAGCAGCTGGTGCTGTCGCTGTACTACGAGCAGGAATTGAACCTGAAAGAAATTGGCGCGGTATTGGGCGTAAGCGAATCCCGCGTCTGTCAGATCCACGGCCAGGCCACGCTGCGTCTGCGTGGCCGACTGAAGATTTTCGAGGCGGCCGACGCCGGGCTCGAAGAACCATGAAGAGGAAAGTCTTTTGAACAAGAACATGCGCATCCTGATCGTTGACGACTTCTCGACGATGCGTCGCATCGTCAAGAACCTGCTCGGCGATCTGGGCTTCACCAATACCGCCGAAGCCGAGGACGGGCATGCCGCGTTGTCGATGCTGCAGAGCCAGCCGTTCGATTTCGTCGTCACCGACTGGAACATGCCGGTGATGACCGGTATCGAGCTGCTCAAGGCCATCCGCAACGACGCCAAGCTCAAGACCCTGCCGGTCCTGATGGTCACCGCCGAGGCCAAGCGCGAGCAGATCATCGAGGCCGCACAGAGCGGCGTGAACGGCTACATCATCAAGCCGTTCACTGCGCAGACCCTGGAAGAGAAGCTCGGCAAGATCTTCGAACGCCTGGCAGCGAGCGCCTGATGAACCAGTCCGGCGAAGCATTGAGCGACAAATCGGCCCTGGTGCAGCGCCTGCAGGACGCACTGGCAGCATTGGAAAGCGGCGATGAGGCTGGCTGGCGTCGGGAAATCGACGCGCTCGCCGCCCTGCGCACGCAGCCGATGATGTCCGGCCTGGACAGGCTTGCACGCGAGCTGGGCCAGGCGCTGGGCGAACTGCCCAGCGTGCCTAGCGAAGCCGGCGAGCTGGATGACGCCTGCGCGCGTCTGGACCACGTGGTGCAGATGACCGAGCAGGCCACCCATCGCACGCTCGATCTGGCCGAAGAATGCCGCGCGCTGACCGAGCGCCTGCGAGCGGACGGGCTGAATGCCGAACAGGGCGAAATCCTCGAACGCATCCGCCACAACCTCACCGAAGTAGCGCTGACCCAGAGCTACCAGGACCTGACCGGGCAGATCATCCGCCGCGTGGTCGGCATCGTCCGTCGCGTGCATGAAGGTTTTGGCGCACTCGGCCTGCCGCCGCCGGAAGAAGACGCGCGCAACCAGGGCCTGGCCGGCCCCGCCGTCAACGGCCTGGACCGTCATGCGGTGTCGCAGGTGGACGCAGACGACCTGCTCTCGGATCTGGGGCTGTAACACATGAGTGCTTTTGCCGACGACATCGCCGCCGACTTCATCCTCGAAGCGCAGGAGATCCTGGATCGCCTCGGCGAGCAGCTGGTGACGCTGGAACAGGCACCGCACGACAGCGAGCAGCTCAACGCCGTATTCCGTGGTTTCCATACCCTCAAAGGCGGCGCCGGTTTTCTGGCGATCCATCCAATGGTGGAGCTCTGCCACGCCGCCGAAGAAACCCTGGGCATGGCGCGGGCCGGCAAAGCCGAACTGCTGGCGCATCACTTCGACGCCGCCCAGCAATCACTGGATTGGCTGCAGGCCATGCTCGACGCAGTGTCTTCGGGCACCGAACCGGAGCACGCACCTGCTGCACTGATCGCACAGTTCGATGTAGGCGCCGCACCGGTGGTCGCGGTCGCGCAACCGGTCGCTGCGCCTGCGGGTGACAGCGACCTGATCAGCGAAGACGAGTTCGAAGCGCTGCTCAACGAACTGCATGGCAGCGGTACGCCCGGTGCCCAGCCGATCGCTGCGGCAAAGCCCGGCGACGACCTGATCGACGAAGACGAATTCGAAGCCCTGCTGGACAAGCTGCATGGCGGTGCCGCTCCTGGCGCTGTCGCTGTCGCTGTGCAGGCGATTCCTGCTGCGCCCAAGCCCAAGCCGGCCGCGGCACCCGCCGCACCCGCTCGCCCTGCAGCAGGTGCAGCCAAACCAGCCGCCGCGAAGGCTGCCGAGCCCGAGCACACCGTGCGCGTGGACACCAAGCGCCTGGATGCCATCGTCAACCTGATCGGCGAACTGGTGCTGGCCCGCAACCGGCTAAAGACCTTGCGCATGCGCCTCAAGGACGAAGAGCTCGACCGTGCTGTCTCCACCCTGGACATCGCCACCGCACGCCTGCAATCGGCGGTGATGCGGACCCGCATGCAACCGGTCGGCAAGGTGTTCTCGCGCTTCCCCAAGGTTGCCCGCGACGTTGCCCGCTCACTGCAGAAGGAAGTCGATCTGGAATTGATCGGCGCCGATACCGAACTGGATCGCAATCTGGTCGAAGCGCTGGCCGATCCGCTGGTGCATCTTGTGCGCAACGCCATCGACCATGGCGTCGAATCGCCCGAGCTGCGCGAAGCCCAAGGCAAGCCACGGATGGGCCGGGTGCGCCTGTCCGCGCAGCAGGAAGGTGACTACGTCAGCATCGAGGTGCAGGACGACGGCGCCGGCATCGACCCGGAGCGACTGCGCGCCAAGGCTCGCGACAAGGGCCTGCTCGACCCGGAAGCCGCCGCCCGCCTGAGCAGCGAAGAGTGTCTGCATCTGGTGTTTCTGCCCGGTTTTTCGACCAAGCAGGAAGTCACCGATATTTCCGGCCGTGGCGTCGGCATGGACGTGGTGCAGTCACGCATCCGCGAGCTCAGCGGCCAGATCCAGATCCAGTCCGAGCTGGGCCGCGGCAGCCGCTTCCTGATCCGCGTACCACTGACCCTAGCGATCCTGCCGACCCTGCTGGTGCAGGCTGGCGAAGACGTCTATGCCCTGCCCTTGGCACGGGTAATGGAAGTGCTGCATGCCCCGGCGACCTCGCTGGGCTGGTTTGACGGCCGCGCCGTATTGGATCGCAAGAGCCACACACTGGCGCTGCTGGATCTGCGCCAATGGCTGGGCGTTACCCCGGCACCGTCAACGTTGCTGACCATCGTCGTGCTGCAGATGGGCGAAGCCCGTTTCGGCCTGGTGGTAGACCAGGTACGCGGCCGCGAGGAGGTGGTGATCAAGCCGCTACCACGTGCCCTGCGCGGCCTGAACGGCTATGCCGGCGCCACCCTGATTGGTGATGGGCGGATGGCGCTGATCCTGGATGTGGATGGGTTGCGTGGGGTGCAGAGCTAAGTGATGCAGGCGCAAGCCGTCCGCAAGCCCTGCAATCTCGCGACCCAGCGGGTGCTGCGATCCCGACTGTCCCCTCTCCCGCGCGCGGGAGAGGGGCTAAAGAAAACAGCTGCACCGCTCATTGATTCAAGACCGCTACAACGAGGCCGATATACGCACCATGGACCGACTCAGCATCATTGGACTTTTCCTCGCCCTCGCCTCCCTGGTGGGCGGCAGCATCCTCAAGGGCGCCGGCCTGTCCTCGCTGTGGTCACCTGCTGCCTTCGTGATCGTCATCGTCGGCACCCTGGCGGCAATCCTGTTGCATACCTCGCCAGCGGTCTTCAAACACGCTTTCAAGATCGTGCGCTGGGTGATCCGCCCGCCAGCCAGCGACCGCCGCGCGCTGGTGCAGCAGATCGTCGACTGGAGCAATATCGCCCGCCGTCAGGGCCTGCTCGGCCTGGAGCCGCAGGTCGAACTGCAGGACGACCCGTTCATCCGCAAGGGCCTGCAGCTTGTGGTCGACGGCGTCGAGCCGGACACCATCCGCCACATGCTGGAAATTGAACTCGGCAGCCAGGAGCAACAGGATCTGGCCGCAACCAAGGTGTTCGAAGGCATGGGTATCTACGCCCCTACCCTGGGCATCATCGGTGCCGTGCTCGGCCTGATCGCGGTGATGAAGAACCTCGCCGACCCGAGCAAGCTCGGCCACGGCATTGCTGCCGCCTTCACTGCCACCATCTATGGCATCGCCTCGGCCAACCTGTTGTTCCTGCCGGTGTCGGCCAAGCTCAAGGGCGTCATCGCCAGCAGCTGCCGCGAGCGCGAAATGATCATCGAAGGCCTGATCGCCATTGCCCAGGGCGAGAACCCGCGCAATATCGAAAACAGCCTGGCCGGCTTCGTGAACTGAGCCATGGCCCGTCGCAAGCGCCACGAAGAGCACGCCAACCACGAAGCATGGGCCATCCCCTATGCCGACCTGATGACGCTGCTGCTCGCCTTCTTTGTGGTGATGTACGCGATCTCGTCCTTGAACGAAGGCAAGTACCGGGTCATGGCCGATGCCTTGACCACCGCCTTTGGCGGCGCCCCGCGCACCATCAGCCAAGTGCAGGTGGGCAACAAGCAACTTCAGGGCGGCGGCTTTGATTCGCCCTCGGTGATCAGTGCGCCGAGCATGACCGGCGGCGCGCTGGCCGACCCGACCCAGCTGCCATCGATGGCGTCGCATATGCGCATGCCAGTTTCCGCGCACAACCAGGAACAGCTGCAACGCGCCGAGCGCCAGCTCAACCAGATCGCTGATCGCCTGAGCAAGACGCTGGCACCACTGGTCAAGCAAGGCGTCATCACCGTGCGTCGCACCGAGTTGTGGATCGAGGTCGAGATCAACAGCGACATTCTGTTTGTCACCGGTTCCGCCGCGCTTGATGTCGGTGCCCGCGAAACCCTGGGCACGCTGGCCGATGTATTGCTGGACGCCCCCAACGGCGTGCGCGTGGAAGGCCACACGGACAACCTGCCGATCGCTACCGCGCAGTTCCCATCCAACTGGGAACTGTCGGCCGCACGCGCCGCCAGCGTGGTGCACCTGTTCGCCGACCATGGCGTGCAGCCGCAACGCCTGGCGATGGTCGGTTACGGCCAGTTCCGTCCACGCGAAAACAACGATGCGCCCGAAGGGCGCAACCGCAACCGGCGAGTGATGGTGATCATTCTTGCCGATTCGGCAGCAGCAGCCGATCTGCCTGCTTCCGGTAACACCACAGCCAGTACCAGCGACGACAACGGCAACGGCGGCACTTCTGCCGCAGGCGCCATTCGCAGCGCGGTACCGGCGGTCATCGAAGGAGTCCAATGATGCGTATCTGGGCCATAGCCAACCAAAAAGGCGGCGTCGGCAAAACCACCACCACGTTGTCACTGGGCCGCGGCCTGGCCGCTCGCGGGCACAAGGTGCTGCTGATCGACCTGGACCCCCATTCCTCCTTGACCCGCGCCTTCGGCGTACCGGTTGAGCCGGTGCCGCAGGGCGTGCAGGAACTGTTCGCCGCCCCGCCGCACGAGATCGCCGCACTTGCGCGCCACAGTGATATTCCCGGCTTGGACTACCTGTGCGCCCAAGCCTCGCTGGCCACCCTGGAACGGCGCAGCGCCAACCAGCCCGGTCTGGGCTTGGCCCTGCAGCAGGCCCTGGCGCGCCACGGCGAACAACACGATTACATCCTGCTCGACTGCGCACCGACGCTGGGCTTGCTGATGATCAATGCACTGGCCGCGGCCGACCGCCTGATCATCCCGACCCAGGCCGAACCGCTGGCCCTGCACGGCCTAGATGGCATGGTCCGCACCGGTGAAATGGTTGAACGTTCGCGCAAACGTGCGCTACCGATCTCGGTATTGCCGACGCTGTTCGACCGCCGAACCCGCGCCGGCAACGAGACCTTGAAGCTGATGCAGGAACGTCACGGCGAACGTGTCTGGGAAGACGCGATTCCGGTTGACACCCGCATCTGCAATCCCGCCGCCCTGACCGTGCCGGTGCTCGGCGACGATTACCCAGGGCGCGGCATGGCCGCTTACCGGCACGCACTCGAGTGGCTGCTGCTCAACGAGGCCGCGCAACTGGAGCGCGCCGCATGAGCAACGACGTACTCGACGACTACCTTGGCGAACTGCTGCTGGAAGCGGTACCCGCAGCGGTGGTCGCAGCACCCTTACCGCCCGCCAAATCGGCGGCGATCGAAGTGCCGGGTGACAGCGCTGAACTTGAAGCAGTGTTCGAAGCGGCACTGGCTGAAGCGCAAGCCAAGCCTTCAGCCGCACCGGCACCTGCTCCGGCAAGCATTGCGCCCGGCGATACCGCGGCCTTGCAGGCTGCCTTCGATGATGCGATGGCAGCCACCAGCGCCGCCAATGCCGGTCGCCCTCCTACCTGGGATGACCTGCCGGATGAAGTGATCTACGAAACCGGCCCGGCCGAAAGCCGCAAGCTCGCCCATAGCGACAGCGCCAGCTTGCAGGCTGCGTTTGAAACCGCCGCAGGCTTGCCGGCAAGCCCGGTCCCGGCGCCGCGTAGCACTCCGAACGTCCGCGCCCTGGCAGAGCCTTCGTCGGATGCACGCCCCAGCACCTGGCAGGAACTACAAGCACAGGCACGGCGCCCAGCCGACGGTCCGCAGCAACGCCGCGCCGCCGAGCGCAGCTCGCGCTGGTTGCGTCTGCGTTGTGGCCAGCAGACCTACGCACTGGAGCTGTTGAAGGTGCAGGAAGTGGTATTGCCGGTACCGCTGTTGGCACTGCGCGGCACCGGCCCAGCGATGCTCGGCATCATGAACCTGCGCGGCCAGGTGGTACCGGTGATGGACCTGTGCCGCCATCTCGACGTGCAGAGCGCACCGGAAGACTCGCAGACCCGCATCGTCGTACTGGAAGAGAATGGCGAGACCCTCGGCCTGCGCGTGTCGGCGGTGGAAGACGTCGCCAACCTCAACGATTCGCAGATCGAGCCCCCCGACACTGCGCGCATCTGCCAGATCTCCAACGAACTGTTCCGCGGCATCGCCCGCGTTGGCCAGCAACCGATGATCCTGCTGGACGCCGCCCGCCTGCTGCGCTGATTCCCTCCTTCCTTTCGCACAGCGAAGGGGAGGAGGCAAAGGTAGTGCCGAGCCATGCTCGGCAGAGGCTTTCCCGGTAAGGCTCCAGCCGAGCATGGCTCGGCTCTACCCAATCAAAAGCTACCCCTCCCCAGCCCTCCCCTCCGCCTTTGGCGCAAGGGAGGGAGCAAGGCCCAAAACCGTGCGCCCGTTAACACTATCTGCTGCAGCGCATCGCGGCGCTAAAGATCACTGACGTATCGCCGCTATCTCTCCCAGTAACGTTTGTTCGGAGCAACGATGAGCACTGTGGCCCTGGCGCAGGATCTCGGCATCGAGTCCACCAGCGAGTTGAAACAACACCTGGCAACCCACCTGCCGCAAGCGGGCGAGTTGCGCGTGGATGCCAGCCAGGTGGGCCGTGTGCACACCGCTGCAATGCAGGTGCTGTGCGCCTTTGTGCTGGCCCGCCAGCAAGCTGGCAACGGCACCGTCTTTGACAACGCTACCGATACCTTCCGTGACGCCGCGCGCCTGCTCGGTGTCCTCCGGACCCTTGGTCTGGAAGCAACCCCTGACACAACGAAATCTGTGGAGAACGCTGCATGAGCGCACGAATCTTGGTGGTGGACGACTCGGCGTCAATGCGCCAGATGGTCTCTTTTGCCCTCACCTCGGCTGGCTTTTCAGTTGAAGAAGCCGAGGATGGCGCAGTCGCTCTGGGCCGGGCCAAGGGCCAGCGTTTCAACGCCGTGGTCACCGACGTCAACATGCCGAATATGGACGGCATTTCGCTGATTCGTGAGCTGCGCCAGCTGCCGGACTACAAGTTCACGCCGATGCTGATGCTGACCACCGAGTCGGCCGCCGACAAGAAATCCGAAGGCAAGGCCGCCGGCGCTACCGGTTGGCTGGTCAAGCCGTTCAATCCAGAACAGCTGGTTGCCACCGTACAGAAAGTCCTGGGCTGATCAGCCCACCTGCCCCACCGATCGGATACCGCGCCAATGAGCATGGACCTGCAGCGTTTCCACGCCACCTTCTTCGAAGAAAGCCGCGAAGGGCTGGATGCAATGGAGGCCGGCCTGTTGGCACTGGAAGACGGCCAACACGACCCCGAAGTCATCAACTCGGTGTTCCGTGCCGCGCATTCGATCAAGGGCGGTGCCGGCACCTTTGGTTTTGACGCCATCGCCGCCCTCACCCATGTGCTGGAGACCCTGCTCGATGAGCTGCGCTCCGGCAAGCGCGCCCTCGAAAGCAACGCGGTCGACGCGATGCTGGGCTCGGTGGACGTACTGCGCGCATTGCTGCGCGAGGTAGAGCACGGCCAGCCTGCCGACCCCGCAGCCGTCAAGGCGATAACCGACCGCTTGCAGACCGTACTTTCGGGAGCAGCGCCGGTTGCCGTGGCGGCCGTCAAGCAGGAAGAAACCCCGGATGCCTGGCAGATCGGCTTTGCCCCGGCGCCGTCGCTGTTCATGAGCGGCAACGATCCGCTGCGCATCATCCGCGAGCTGGAAACCCTGGGTTCCCTGCACGTGGAACCGCGCATGGCGCGCCTGCCCAGCTTCGACCAGCTCGATCCGCTGGAAGCCTATCTGGCCTGGGACCTGGGCCTGGTCGGCAAAGTGCCGCGCAGCCGTATCGAAGACACCTTCGCCTGGGTCGTCGATGACTGCGAGCTGGATATCCGTCCGGCCGCCCCGCCCAGCCTTGCGGTGGAAGCGCCGGCCTCGGCCGTTGCCAACATCGCCGAGGCCGCCGTCAAAGCCCCCGCCAGCGGCCAGCAGCATGAAGCCGAAAGCTCGATCCGGGTCAGCGTCGACAAAGTCGATGCACTGATCAACCTGGTCGGCGAACTGGTCATCACCCAGGCCATGCTCAAGCAGGTTTCCGGCGGGCTGGATCCGGCCCATGCCGAACAATTGCTGGCTGGCCTGGATCTGCTCGAACGCAATACCCGCGACCTGCAGGAAGCCGTCATCGGCGTGCGCATGCTGCCGGTGGATGCGGTGTTCCGCCGCTTCCCGCGCCTGGTCCGCGACCTCTCCAGCCGCCTCGGCAAGCAGGTCCGCCTGCGCACCATCGGCGAGGGTACCGAGCTGGACAAGGGTCTGATCGAGAAGATCGCCGATCCGTTGGTGCACCTGGTCCGCAACTCCATCGACCACGGCCTGGAAATGCCGGACGTGCGTCGCGAGTCCGGCAAGGACGAGACCGGCACGATCACCCTGGCGGCATCGCATCAGGGCGGCCACATCGTTATTGAAGTCAGCGACGACGGCCGCGGCCTGAACCGCGACAAGATCCTGGCCAAGGCGCTGGAACGCGGCTTGAGCGTGCCGGACAACCCCACCGACGCACAGGTATGGGACCTGATCTTCCAGCCCGGCTTCTCCACCGCCGATGCGGTCACCGACCTGTCCGGTCGTGGCGTCGGCATGGACGTGGTCCGTCGCAACATCCAGGCACTGGGTGGCGAAGTGCAACTGGAAAGCCGCACCGGTGCAGGTACCCGCGTACTGATCCGGCTGCCGCTGACGCTGGCCATCCTTGATGGCATGACCGTCTCGGTTGCCGGCGAAACCCTGATCCTGCCGCTGGCCTACGTACTCGAAGCACTGCAGCCGCAGCCAGACGACATCCGCAGCATGGCCGGCGAAGGCCGCGTGTTGCGGGTTCGCGGCGAATACCTGCCAATCCTGTCGCTGGGCCAGTACTACGGTTACCCCGACAATCCACAGGCCGAGCCGTTGGTGGTCGTCGTCGAAGGCGATGGCCAGAAGATCGCGCTGGAAGTGGATGAGTTGATTGGCCAGCAGCAGGTTGTGGTCAAGAACATCGAGAACAACTACCGCCGTATCAGCGGCGTCTCTGGCGCCACCATCCTGGGCGACGGCCGGGTTGCGTTGATCGTCGATATTGGTGGTTTGGTGCGTTCACTGCGTACCCAGCAAGCTGCCTGATCGCACCATGACAAACATCTGACGCCGCACGCCCAGCATTGGGGCGTGCGGCGTTTTGCTGTGCACGCGACCATGCCGGAACCGGCGCTGCCCCTGAAAGGTCTTCCGCCACGGGCGGCTGAATCACAACCGCAGAACACCTTCAAGAACATCGCAGGCGTGCCGATACCGCATCGCAATGCAATCAGGTTGTCAACCAACCTGGGGCCTCCGTCGCGGCCTGCACCACTCATGACACTCCCCAGGAGCGCCGGACCTGTGGATAGCCCCTATGCCCGTCTACGGAGATGCCTGCAATGAAGTGGTTCCAGAACCTCTCGATCACCCGAAAGCTGGTGCTTGCGTTCTGCAGCACCGGCCTGCTCACCTTGCTGCTCGCACTGTTTGCGGTGTGGCGCATGAACGTGGCCGATGCCCAGATCGAGCAGGTCAACAACAACTGGATGCCGGCCGTCCAGCAACTCGGCGAAATGCGCGCCCAGCTCGGCGAGTTCCGCACGTTCGAGCAGGCCCAGCTTGGCTACCAGGGCGATGCCGCACAGCTGGCCGACTATGACAAGCGCATGGCCGATACCCGCAAGCTGATTGAAGCGGCGGAGAAGGCTTACGACGACATCGAAGCCGGTTACAGCACCGATGAGCTGGCCCTGTACAACAAAATGAAGGAGCTGCGTGCCGGCTACTTCGAAGCCCATGATCGTATCGCTGCGGCCATCGCTGCCGATGACTTCGTCACCGCCAGCAGCATTTCCAGTGACGACTCACGCAAACTGCGCCGCGCCCTGTTCGACCAGCTCAAGCAGCTGTCGCAGTACAACCAGGATCAGCTCAGCAAGCAGACTGCAGAGTCCCAGCAGGCACACGACCGCTCGGTCGCTGCAATCCTGATCGGGCTTGCCCTGGCGCTGCTGCTGGCTGGCGCACTTGGTTTGGCGATCATCCGCGCCATCACGGTGCCGCTTGCCGATGCAGTCCGTGTTGCCGACGATGTCGCCGCCGGCAAGCTCGACCGCCGCATCGATGCCTCGCGGCGCGATGAGGTAGGCATGCTGCTGCAGTCCATGCAGCGCATGCAGTCGCAGCTGCAAGCGGTGATTGGTGCCCAGCGCCAGATGGCCCAGCAGCATGATGCTGGCACCATCAGCTACCGCATGGACGAGACCGCCTTCCCCGGCGACTACGGGGTGATGGTCAAGGGAAGCAACACGCTGGTCGCCTCGCACATCCAGATGCTGCAGTCGGCTCTCGAAATCATCAAGCGCTATGCAAACGGCGACCTGTCCGTCGATATCGAACGCCTGCCTGGCGAGAAGGCCGTCATCACCGAGACGGTTGATGCGGTCAAGGCCAGCCTGTCGGCGATCAACAGTGAAATCAAACGCCTGGCCGGTGCTGCCGCCCAAGGCGACTTCTCGGTGCGCGGCGATGCCAATGCCTACCAGCACGATTTCCGCGACATGGTCAGCAGCCTAAACCAGCTGATGGAAACCACCGACGGCAATCTGTCCGAGCTGTCACAGCTGTTGCAGGCCATCGCTCGCGGCGACTTGACCGCAAAGATGCAGGGCGACTTCCACGGCGTGTTTGCCGATATGCGTGACGATGCCAACGCCACCGTCGAGCAGCTCACCAGCATCATTGGGCGAATCCAGCACGCCGCCTCCAGCATCAACCTGGCCGCGACCGAGATCGCCACAGGTAACAGCGATCTGTCGCGTCGTACCGAGCAGCAGGCGGCCAACCTGGAAGAAACCGCTGCCTCGATGGAGGAACTGACTTCCACCGTACGCCAGAACGCCGAACACGCGCGCCAGGCCAATCAGCTCGCCATCGGCGCGCATGGGGTCGCCAGCCAGGGCGGCACCGTGGTCGGTCAGGTCGTCACCACCATGAGCGCGATTGAAGCCTCCTCGAAGAAGATCGGCGACATCATCAGCGTCATCGACGGCATCGCCTTCCAGACCAATATCCTGGCGCTGAACGCCGCCGTGGAAGCGGCGCGTGCCGGTGAGCAGGGTCGAGGCTTCGCGGTGGTCGCCTCGGAAGTACGCACCCTCGCCCAGCGCTCCGCCGCTGCCGCCAAGGAAATCAAGGGCCTGATCGACGACTCGGTTGGCAAGGTCGGCGAAGGTTCGGCGCTGGTGCAGCAGGCCGGCGCCACCATGGACGAGATCGTCACCTCGGTGCAGCGAGTGACCGACATCATGGCCGAGATCTCGGCGGCCTCGCAGGAACAGAGCGCCGGCATCGACCAGGTCAACCAGACCGTGATGCAGATGGATGAGACCACCCAGCAGAACGCCGCGCTGGTGGAAGAAGCCACCGCCGCCGCACGCTCGATGGAAGACCAGGCCAACCAGCTGAGCGAGGCTGTGGCGGTGTTCCGCACCGACGCCGTACAGGCAGTTGTCGCCCAGCCGCAACAGACCAAGGCTGCGTTTGCTCCTGCAGCACCCGCACCTACGCGTCGCCTGCGTGCAGTCACCCCGGCGCAGCGTGGCAATGCCGCGGTACGCATCGACAACGACGGCGATTGGCAGGAATTCTGATCGCCAGCTGTCCACCAACAAACGACGCCCCTGAATAGGGGCGTCGTCAATTCAGAGCAAGAAAACGCTCCAGCTACACCTGTAGATGCCGATGTACTGACAAACCCCTTACATTCCAGGCCAGCAGTAACCCATGTCTTTGCCCGCAAGTTTCCTAACCCGCAGTATTGCAATGCGCTTGATGCTGGGAACGGCATTGGTCGCGACCTTCGCATTTGGCCTCACCGCACTGTTCATCTACCTGCGCAGCAGCGACGCATTGCTGTCGGCGTCGCGGGTCAGCCTTGAGAACATGGCCCAGCTCGAAGCCCAGCGCATCTCCAGCGAACTGGGCCGCGGCTTCGAAGCCAACGACACGCTGTCCCGCAGCTTCCTGGCACTGCGCCAGCAAGGCGGCTTCAGCCGCTTGAGCGCTGCGCAGGTGCTGCATTCCCAAGCCTTGAACAATCCGCAGTGGGTGGGCGTCGGCACATTGTGGGAGCCACAGGCCTTCGACGGCGACGATGCCAACCATATCGATGCCGACGGCCATGACGCCAGCGGTCGCTTCATGAGCTATTGGGCCTGGCAGGACGGCGCCCCGGTGCAGGAACCGCTGCGCGGCTACGACGTACCTGGTGACGGCGACTGGTACCTCCAGCCGGCCGCCACCAAGAAGCCCTCCGTGCTGGAGCCCTATAGCTACGAGATCGGCGGCAAGAAGATCCTGATGACCACGCTGGCGACGCCTATCGTGCAGGACGGCCAGTTCCTGGGCGTGGTGACGGTGGATTTCGCCCTGCAATCGCTGCAGGACCGCCTGTCCAAAATGCGCCCGATGCAGGAAGGCTATGTGCGCCTGCTGTCGCCAGCAGGCACCATCATCGCTGATCGTGATCCAGCCAAGGTCGGTAGCAAGGCCGATGACGCAGACACCCGCGCGATGCTGGCCAACACCGCCAACGGCAAGATCAGCTTCGAGCAGCACCATGACGACGCCCTCGACCAGGACATGGTGGAAACTTATGTACCACTGAAGATAGGCGACGCCGGACAGACCTTTGCCTTCGGCGTAGTGGTACCTCGCGCCCTGCTGATGCAGCAGGCACGTGCCCTGCTGTGGACCATCATCGTGGTCGGAATTGCTGCCGCCCTGCTGCTGTGCGGCGCGCTGTTCCTGCTGCTGCGCAGGTTCGTCTTCAAACCGCTGAACGAAGCGGTCAAGCTGTCCGACAACATCGCCGCCGGCAAGCTCGACAATGCCGTCAGCGTGCAGCGTGACGATGAGCTGGGTGCACTGCTCACGTCGATGCAGCGCATGCAGTCGCAGCTGCAGTCAGTGATAGGCGCGCAACGCGAGATGGCCAAACAGCATGACGGGGGTGTGATCAGTCACCGCATGGATGAGGCAGCATTCCCCGGCGACTACGGGGTGATGGTCAAGGAAAGCAACGCGCTTGTCGCCTCGCACATCCAGATGCTGCTGTCGGCACTGGAGATCATCAAGCGCTATGCCAACGGCGATCTTTCCGTCGATATCGAACGCCTGCCCGGCGAGAAGGCAGTCATCACCGAGACCGTGGATGCGGTCAAAGCCAGCCTGTCGGCGATCAACAGCGAGATCAAACGTCTGGCCGGTGCCGCGGCACAGGGCGACTTCTCGGTGCGCGGCGACGCCAATGCCTACCAGCATGATTTCCGCGACATGGTCAGCAGCCTCAACCAGTTGATGGAAACCACCGACGGCAACCTGTCCGAACTGTCCCAGCTGCTGCAGGCCATCGCCCGCGGCGACCTTACCGCGAAGATGCAGGGTGATTTCCACGGCGTGTTCGCCAATATGCGTGACGACGCCAACGCTACCGTTGCTCAGCTGACCGATATCATCGGCCGCATCCAGCACGCTGCCTCCAGCATCAACCTGGCCTCCAGCGAAATCGCCACCGGCAACAGCGACCTGTCGCGCCGCACCGAGCAGCAGGCTGCCAATCTGGAAGAAACCGCGGCCTCGATGGAGGAGCTGACCTCCACCGTGCGCCAGAACGCCGAGCACGCGCGCCAGGCCAACCAGCTCGCCATCGGCGCGCATGGCGTCGCCAGCCAGGGCGGCACCGTGGTCGGTCAAGTCGTCACCACGATGAGCGCGATTGAAGCCTCCTCGAAGAAGATCGGCGACATCATCAGCGTCATCGATGGCATCGCCTTCCAGACCAATATCCTGGCGCTGAACGCCGCCGTGGAAGCTGCACGTGCCGGTGAGCAGGGTCGAGGCTTCGCCGTGGTCGCCTCCGAAGTACGCACCCTCGCCCAGCGCTCAGCCGCTGCGGCCAAGGAGATCAAGGGCCTGATCGACGACTCGGTTGGCAAGGTCGGCGAAGGCTCGGCACTGGTGCAGCAGGCCGGTACCACCATGGACGAGATCGTCACCTCGGTGCAGCGCGTGACCGACATCATGGCCGAGATCTCGGCCGCCTCGCAGGAACAGAGCGCCGGCATCGACCAGGTCAACCAGACCGTGATGCAGATGGACGAAACAACCCAGCAGAACGCCGCTCTGGTGGAAGAAGCCACCGCCGCCGCACGTTCGATGGAAGACCAGGCCAACCAGCTGACCGAGGCCGTTGCGGTATTCCGAATCGCCGCCCACAACAACAGCAAGCCCACAGGCAATGCGCCGTCCGCTGCCGTCGTGCAGCACCCGCAACCGCGTCTGCGTCAGGTCGCAAGCAGCGCACGTGGTGGACAGGCGGTGCGGAAACTGGATGACGGAGACTGGCAGGAGTTCTGAGCCGACCAAGCCGACTGAAAGCCCCCGTCACCCAGTGCCGGGGGCTTTTTTGTTTCCTTCAGTACGCGGGACAAAAAAAAGCGCTCAAACCAGGCGTCGCGATTGATCGTAAGAGAGTCGATGAAATGATGTGAAATAGTGAATGGCCACACATTCCGCACTTCGGCGCCGTCACCAATTTTTCATGATGTCTTTGAACAGATAAGCGACGTGATAGTCGCGTGAACAATTGTGCTGAATTCTTCAGAATTCCGGACAGATAGGCCCCTACAGCACAGTCAGGTAACGCCGTTATCGGCTATGACAACGCCCGCATAGGCTTGCGGCGTGGACACTACGCTGTGCGAAAGACGGTTGGAAAGCGACCTGCGCAGCGCCCCAAATCTGCAGTCGATCCGGAGAGTCAGAGATGGAGTTCTTTCGCAACCTCAGCATCGCCAGAAAACTCGCAGTTGCTTTCACACTGACCACGCTGACCACCCTCGCCATGGGCGGCTTTGCCGTACAGCGCCTGCACCAGGCCACCGCCCAGCTCGACCAGGTCAGCGCCCGCTACATGCCGGCCGTGCAGTATCTGGAGCGGATGCGCGCGGACCTGGCCGAGATCCGCATCGCCGAGTTGTCCCAGCTTTCCCATCTGAACGAGCCAGCCTTCGTGGCCGAATACAACCAGCGCATCATCGAACAGCGACAAAAGCTGGCCGAGCACCGCAAGCAATACGAAGCGCTGCCCGCCGACAGCAGCCAGCAGGCGCTCTACGCCGAACTGGGCAAGACCTTGGAAGCCTACTTCAGTGCGCACGCCTTGATGGAGAAGGCCATCACCGAGGGGCAATTCGAACTGGCCCAGACCATATCCAACGATCAATCACGCGTCAGCCGCCGCGACCTGTTTGACGCGGTCGAGAAACTCAGCGGTCACGTTGCCTCTGTACTGGACAAGGAAGTCGCAGCAGCCAAGGCTGCGCAGACACGCAGCACCACCGCCATCATCGTCTGCATGCTGCTGCTTGGCCTGTTGTCCGTCGCCCTGGGCGTGGTGATCGTGCGCGCCATAGTGCGCCCGGTGAACGACGCACTACGCGCCGCGGACGATGTCGCCAATGGCCGCTTGGACAGCACCATCGACGGCAGCCGCAAGGACGAAGTTGGCGCCCTGCTCGCCTCGATGCAGCGCGTGCAGAACCAGTTGAAGACCGTGATCGGCGCGCAGATCGAGATGGCGCGTGAGCACGACCAGGGCGCCATCAGCTTCCGCATCGACGAATCCCGATTTCCCGGCGAGTACGGGCGGATGGTGCGCGAGGTCAACACCCTGGTTGCCCAGCACATCGGGGTCAAGATGCGCGTGGTTGAAGTCATGCGTCACTACGCCCGCGGTGATCTGTCGGTGGACATGGACCGTCTGCCTGGCGAGAAGGCCGCCATTACCCAAGCCATGGACAGCACCAAGGCCAGCCTTTCGGCAATCAACAATGAGATCAAGCGCCTTGCCCATGCGGCCGCGGCCGGTGACTTCAGCCAGCGTGGCAATGCCGATCAGTTCGAGCACGACTTCCGCGACATGGTCGGTGGCGTCAATTCGTTGATGGAAACCACCGAGGACAATCTCGGCCACCTCTCGCAGCTGCTGCAGGCGGTTGCCCAGGGCGACCTGACCCAGCGCATGGAAGGTGATTTCCGCGGGGTATTCGCGCGCATGCGTGACGATGGCAATGCCACCATCGACCAGTTGACCGGCATCGTCTCGCGTATCCAATCGGCCAGCGGCAGCATCAGCTTGTCAGCCAGCGAAATCGCCACCGGCAACGACGATCTGTCGCGGCGAACCGAGCAGCAGGCGGCCAATCTGGAAGAAACCGCCGCATCCATGGAGGAGCTTACTTCCACCGTGCGCCAGAATGCCGAGCACGCACGCCAGGCCGATCAGCTGGCACGTGGCGCGGCCGAGGTTGCCGCGCAGGGCGGCAACGTAGTCGGGCAAGTGGTGACCACCATGAGCGCGATCGAGGCCTCGTCGAAAAAGATCGCCGACATCATCAGCGTCATCGATGGCATCGCCTTCCAGACCAACATCCTGGCGCTCAATGCTGCGGTGGAAGCGGCACGCGCCGGCGATCAGGGCCGTGGCTTTGCGGTGGTGGCGTCGGAAGTGCGCACGCTGGCGCAGCGCTCGGCGGCGGCGGCCAAGGAGATCAAGGGCTTGATCGACACCTCGGTCGACAAGGTCGCCGAAGGATCGCAACTTGTACGCAACGCCGGCAACACCATGGACGAGATCGTTGCCTCGGTACAGCGTGTCACCACCATCATGGCCGACATCTCCTCCGCCTCGCAGGAGCAGTCCACCGGCATCGACCAGGTCAACCAGACCGTCATGCAGATGGATGAGACCACCCAGCAGAACGCCGCATTGGTGGAAGAAGCCACCGCCGCCGCACGCTCGATGGAAGACCAGGCACATCAGCTCACGGATGCGGTGGCGCAGTTCCGTCTGGCGGGCTCCGTAAGTGCATCGCTGGCGAAAGTTGCTGCCAGCCCGGGGGCTGCACCACCGCGTGGTCGCCCCGCATTGCGGGCAATTCCGAAGTCGACCAGTCGCGCGCCGGTCGCCAGTACGGATGATTGGCAGGAGTTCTAACTCCACAATGTTGGCGACTGGGTCCTCTTCGTCCTGCTGGCTGCCCCTGAGCAAGAGCCTCCCCTCACCCCAACCCCTCTCCCGCAAGCGGGAGAGGGGCTGAAGCGTAGTGCCGAGCCATGCTCGGCAGGAGCCTTACCAGCGAATTTCCCAGCCTCTCTCCCGCAAGCGGGAGAGGAGCTGAAGCGTAGTGCCGAGCCATGCTCGGCAGGAGCCTTACCAGCGAATTTCCCAGCCTCTCTCCCGCAAGCGGGAGAGGGCTTAAGCGGATTGCCGAGCCATCCCCGGCAGGCGCCTTACCAGCAAATGCCCAATCCCCTCTCCAACAAGCAAGAGAGAGCTGAAACCCTAACTGCCTGCGTGCTCGCGCTCGGCCACATCCGCGCCCAATACCGATACGCCCGGGAAAATGCCTTTCGCGTCATAACGCAGGCGCAGCTGCTGCAGGCGTCGCCAGATATCGGCGGAATAGCAACTCGCCACATCATCCGAGCGGGACTCAAGATCGAACTCATTGATGTAACTACCCGTCGCCACCGTCGCCAACTGGTCATAGACACTGTGCAGCCAATCCCGATTAAGTTCGTCCTCATCCTCATCGTTCCATTGCGCGTAGGTTGAGACCGACAACCGCCCGCGCAATGAATACGCCGCGTCGCAGAACGCATGCTCTGGCCGCAGAATCACCAGGGAAAACGTGGCTGCCGACGGGCGGGCCCGCATTCCGGATAGCAGCGCATCGGCCGCCTCTTCTATCGCGTCGGTCATGATGTTGTCGGCACGGTAGCGCTTGCTCACCATGGCCTGCTCGGTCTGTCGATAGATCGGATCGAAGCTGTCCAGCACCTGTTCGGCGAATTCACCTACCCAAGGATCTATGTCCGCGCGCAGCGCCTCGTGCAACGCAATGGCCTGGGCACTGTCTTCGCAGAACACGCTGGCACTCAATGCCACAGGCACGCCCGCAGCGCCACCAAGTACCAGCATGATCTGCACCCGAGGGTCATCGCTACGACCGCCCAGCGCCATCAACAGATGCTTCAGGTTTGCTGCCTCCACCGGATAGCCGCGTGACAGCATCGCTTTCGGTGCGGGCCAGACTTTCAGATGGAAACGAACCACCACGAAGAACAAGCAAGGGCCGCCACCGCGTGCCGCCCACAGCAGCTCGGGATTCTCGGTCTCGCTGACGTGCAGTAGCTGACCATCGGCGGTTATCACATCCAAAGCGCGGATGTTGAAAGTACTCATCCCACCCCAGGCATCACAGTTGATGCCCAGCCCGCCACCCAGCAGGAAACCGGCAAGCCCAACTTTACCTCCGTGGCCCGTCGGAAACGCCAGCCCGTGTGGGGCCAAGGCGTGCGATAGCTGGGCGCTGGTCACTCCAGGCCCAACCGTCACCATCTGCTGCTCCGCATGAACTTCGATTGCGTTGAGCAGCGACAGGTCCAGCAACAGACCTCCGCGATGGAAGAAGCTGCCTGCATAGCTGTGCCCGGAGCCTTTCATTGCCACCCGCAATCTATGCGGGCGCGCGAAGTTGATGCTCTTGATTACATCGTCGATGGACGCAGCACGCACGATGTATTCGGGGTAGCGTTCGAAATCACGTTTGTTCCACGCTGTGCTGTAGTACCAGCTGGCGTACTCGGCATGATGGCGCGACCTGACCTTGCCCTCCAGCGTTTGCGAGAAGGCACGGAAGTCGTCAGGAAGAATCTTCGGGTGCAGCGGGTCCATGTCAGTTCCCTTGGATAGGCCAGATAGATCGAGGGTCAAGCGGCCACGGTGCTGGTCGCCGAGTACAACGGCAGGGGCAGTAGCCCCAGACGAGTCTTGATGCGCGCGTTCAAGCGCCCTGCTTCGATGGTGCGTACGCCGGCAGCCAATGCCCATTTGTAGGCATACGCGAAACTGACGGTGTAGGGGCTGTAAGTAGTCAGGTCATAGCGCATGCCCGCAGACCAGATACACATCAACGGGCCATCAACGAAGCAGATCAGTCCGCCCACCACCACGCCTTTGTCCTCAATCAGTACCAGCCGCACCAAACCAGCGCAGGTGCGTACGAATCGCGCCAGCGCCTGTGCCGGGAAGTATTGCGGGGTTCCATTGCGCGCGGTGGTCTGTTGGCACAGTTCAGTCAGCTGCTCCAGGCGCTGGTCGAACGGCGGGGCGAGGAACTTGATTTCCGCATCGGCGGCCGCAAATTTGCGTAGCTGCCGGGTCATCTCATAGCGCCCGTCCTTGGGCAGGGCTTTCACCACTGCGTCGAAATCGTCGAAGCGGGTCATGTCCATGAAGTATCTGTCGACCAGATAGCGTACTTCCAGGCCGTGCTCTGCCAGCTGCTGCCGGGCCTGGTCGCGTGCCACATTCAGGACCCCGACGTATTGCGCGTCCACAGAGGCAGCCAGCGCTTTCAACGCACCCAACAGCGCTTGCTCGACGGCGGCACCAGGCACCGTGATGACCTCGCTGTCGAAACAATGCATGACATGACTGAACAACGCGATCTGCCCGCGGTCGCTTTCGATTCCGGCAGTCCGAGCCAGCAACCCGAATGGGTCGACCGTCTGCACGGTTTGCAGGTAGGTCGGCAGGAACCCAACCAGGCGCCCTTCGACGCGGGCCAACAAGTAGAACGCGCCTTTTATCGCCAGCAAAGGCGAGCGCTCCGCCGCGCACAGGAAGCGCCAATCGTAAAAAAAAGAAGCCTGACTTGCCTGATGGAACTCACGGTACTCGGCCTCATCCACCGCATCGATGGAAAGCCGGACCTCCACTTCAATGGACATTGCCTGACCCTCAGGATCGCCCAGCACCCTGGGTATCAAGCCGGGGCAGGAACGAAGAGATGGTTCATTGACGGCGACTCCGCCGTCGCCGGGAAACGCTACCTATCGGCGATCGCAGCTAGCGCTTGCGACACTCGATGATTGCTGCATGTGGCTCATCCACATACGCCTGCAGTGCCGGCGGCACCTCAGGCAAGTCGTGCTTTTCGGTAAGCCTGGGATTGGACCATTGGATCGCGTCCGCGCCTGCCTTGCGTAATGCAGCCTCAATTGCCTGTTGCGACCAGTACCAGGCATGCACGCTGGCATCGTACTGGCGATAGCGCAGACCCAGGCGCAGGCGCCCGCCTTCGTGATACGGCTGCGCGCTGTCGTCAGGCGTCAACGTGAAACCGCAGTCTTCGTAGTAACTGGGCGCTGGCGCGTAATGCGGATGGATAGGCAGGGCGATCAATCGCCCTCCAGCGCGCAGCGGTGCCATCATCTGTGCAGCCATCTGATCGAGCTCGGCCAGCGTGGTTGCATAAGGCAGCACGTAGACCGCCAACACCACATCGAACGCACCCTGGCTGGCGGCATCCAATGTGGAGCGGAAATTGATGTCCAAGCCATCGCGCTGCGCGCAACGTCGTGCGTAGTCGAGCATTCCTTCGGCAAGATCGTAGCCGACCACCTTGCGCGCACCAGCACGCTTCAGCAACCGCGAGTAGTAGCCGCTACCGCAGCCGAACTCCAGTACATCCAAGCCTTCCAACGCGCCCAACGCAGCAAACACGCTTGGCGTCTCGATGTATTTGCGGAAGGGCCACGTTGCCATGTCCTCGTAGAGCGCACCCAACTGATCGAACTGATCTGCTGCTTCCCTGCTCATCTGCTGTTCCCTTCTTTTGAGGGTACTGCGGTGGAAGAAGTTGCAGATCCTTACGGATCATCACCACCAAAACCGTGATGAAAATCACATTTCATCGAAAAATCACATGTATCTCGCAAAGATGAAATGGAATGTTCAGCTGCCGTCAAGCTGATGAAAAAGTCATTTCCATTACTTCCGACCTTGCCGCCGATGAATGGATGAATTGACTCCCCAGCCTGTCGGCAAATCTGCCGCTGAATACTGACACTCGTAACAATCCAACTAAAGATGTTAAAAAGGCGGCCGTTATCACAGTTTGTAGCGCCTTCACCTGCGCTGCACTGATCTTCGACCTCATCGCAACCGTGTCCATGCCCGACCAAGAATCGCCCGCACCGACGCCTTCCCCGCACGCCGGCAACCTGTATGCCGACGACCGATACATGGTGCGCAGTGCGCATCAGGTGCGGCATCTGCTGCAGGCCATGATTGATCAGCGCTCAATGATCAACGTGCACCCGGATGGCCGCGACCAGGCCTTCCCATCGGCGGTGCTGGACGTGGACATGCGTGGGCTGGTGCTGGATGCCAGCCCGGTACCCTCGATCAATCGTACGGTAGAGACCGCCAGCAACCTGCTGTGCTTTGGCCAGGTCGACAAGGTCACGGTCCGCTTCCAGCTGGAAGGCCAGCGCCGCATCGACCGTGACGGCCATGTTGCCTTCGAGGTACCGCTGCCCGAGGAGGTTTATCACCTGCAACGGCGCGAGTTTTACCGGTTGGAAACCCCGGTTGGCGATTCGCCTTACTGCGTACTGCCGGACCCGGATGGTGGGGAAGCCACTCGCTGGCGGGTACTGGATATCAGCGCCGGCGGCATAGCACTGCTGCTGCCACCGGATCAGAGCCTGCTCAAGCTTCAGAGCCGCTACAGCTGCGTGTTGGATATCCCCGAAAGCGCCCCGATCTCGACCTCGCTGGTGGTCTGCAACCTGCGCCAGCAAAAGCAACCCAATGGCACGGAGATGACCCGCATCGGCCTGCGTTTCGACGACCTGCCGCGCGGTGCGGACAACAGCATCCAGCGCTACATCTTCCGCATTGACCGTTTGCGCAAGGCGCGTAGCAACGGCGATTGAGCTGGAGACCGGGCAGGTTTGGGGGTTGGGGTTTGGTCGTTGCTATTAAGCCGTCATTCCCGCGCAGGCGGGAATCGCTTCGGCTCCTGCATCTGCTCCAGCAGTTGCTTTTGCTATCCAATTCGTCCCGACTATCGCCTCTGCTGCCAAGCCGTCAATGCCGCCCAAGCGAGCGAACAACGGCAAGGAGCGAAGGTGAAAATCAAAGCCAGAACTAGAACCAGAGCTGAGAGCCAGAAGCCAGAGGCTAAGAGCGATTCCCGCCTACGCGGGAATGACGGCTTAGTGGCAAAGACAAAAGCCCAAGGCCAAGCCGGAGCCGGAGCCGGAGCCAAGCCTGAAGCCAAGCCAGGGCAAAGCCGGAGCCAAGCCAGAGCCAAGCCCCAAGCTGAATCCAAATCGAAACCTCAGCCGGCCAGTATCACCAGCTGCATCCCACAGGTCAGACCGACGCCGTCCACCGTTGGCTGAATGAAAAAATGGCACCTTCAAACATGATGGTGCGCACATTTTCGACCCAGCACCCAATCGCACCCGAGCTTTCCCTGCCGGCCACCTAAAGTCCCCCGTCGCAACGCCGATACCGGTGCATCAGCCGCATCGCCACGGCAGCCCGCCAGGACCAGGATCCGCCATGAATGACTCCCGCAGCACGTCCACCAACACCACCGGTGGCGAGTACCTCAGCTTCACCCTCGGCAACGAACATTACGGCGTGGATATCCTCAAGGTGCAGGAAATCCGCGGCTACGATGCAGTCACCCGCGTGCCGGATGCGCCCGACTACATCAAGGGTGTGATCAACCTGCGCGGCACCATCGTGCCGGTCATCGACCTGCGCCTGAAGCTGCGCCTGGACGAGGCCCGCTATGACGCCTTCACCGTGATGATCGTGCTCAACGTCGAAGACCGCGTTGTCGGCATCGTCGTGGACAGCGTTTCCGATGTGATTCCGCTCAACGCCGAGCAGATCCGCCCGACCCCGGAGTTCGGCGCTGCGGTCGACACCCGCTTCATTTCCGGCATCGGCACCCAGGACGATCGCATGTTGATCCTGCTGGATATCGAAACCCTGCTCGACACCGCCGATCTCGGTCAGCCGAGTGTCGCCGAAGAAGCAGCCTAAACGGCAGTTTCGCGAAGCCGATCACAGTTTCATGCATGCAATTCAAGCGCGGCTTCTAGAGGCCGATAGCCATTGCATGCCTGTCCTCCCCGACCGGCCCTCTATCCCTTCCCGGAGTTTCCGATGTACAAGCATGTACTTCCGCTGTTTGCTGCCACCGTACTGGCAACCGTCGCGTTCGACGCCGTTGCCGATGCCGAGATGATCCCGCCGGAAAGCGCCGCGCGTTTCGCTGGCAAGGACGGCATGGTCTGCGGCAAGGTCGAAAAAGCCCGTTACGCCGAAGGCTCCGAAGGCCAGCCGACCTTCCTGCACATGGGCGGCATGTTCCCGCGTCACACCTTCTCGGCACGTATCGCCGGCAGCAACCGTGGCAAGTTTGGCTTCCCGCTGGAAACCCTGGAAGGCAAGACCGTCTGCGTGATCGGCAAGATCCAGCGCGATGCATCGCGCGCCGAGATCGAAGTGGCGTCGCCGGCCAACCTGAAGCTGGCAAACATCAAGTAATCCGCCTTTCGTCACGCCGGCTCAGTCGGCGTGCCACCCCGCGCATATGACATGGCGGGGCCTGTTCCCGGAGATCGCGCAAGATGCAGTGGATCAACTCGCTGAAACTGAAGCCTAAGCTGATGCTGACTTTCGGCGTCGTGCTGTTCGTCATGTTGTTGCAGGGCGTCGTCGCGTATCGCGGCCTGCACTCACTGAACAACGCCACCACCGACCTCGCTGAGAAACGTACCCCCAGCCTCCGTACCACTGGTGAGTTGAGCGGTATGGTCAGCGAGTACCGCAACGCGTCCTATCAGAGTTTGATCCGCGCCAGCGATGACGTAAAAGCCGACGCAAAATCACGCGCAACCGAGCTGCGCATGCAGATCGATACCACCATCGCCGCGTATCCAAAGCTGATCGACAGCCCGGAACAGAAGAAGCTCTTCGACACGTTTGTCGCCGACTGGGGCAAGACGGCGGCTTCCTACGACGCAGTCAGTGAGATGCTGGCGCTGGACCTGCCGGATGACGCCATCGACACCTTCGTTGGCGAAACCCGCAACCTGCACCGCAAAGCTTATGCAGCCCTGCAGGCGCTTGCTGCAAACGACAATACCCGCGCTCAGGCGGCTGCCAAACAGGCTGCTGAAACCTATCGCGCGTCAGCCCTGCTGATCATCATCGCGGTGCTGGTCGGCGGCGCTGCCGGCCTTGCACTGATCTGGCTGTTCGCCCGCTCGCTGGTCAACGCAATGCGTGGCGCCGTGGACGTGGCCAATGAAGTTGCGAGTGGCAAGTTGGACGGCACCATCGACCTGTCCCGCGCCGACGAGGTAGGCGACCTGTTGCGTGCCATGCAACGCATGCAGCGCGACCTGCGTGAGCGTATCGAACGCGACCAGGTCATCGCCAACGAGAACCTGCGCATCCGCACCGCACTGGATTACTCGTCCACTGGCGTGTTCCTGACCAACAACGATCTTGAGATCGTTTACGCCAACCGTGCCTTGCTCGACAAGCTCACCGAGCATCACGAGCAGATCAGCGGCGCGCTCAGCCAGTTCGACGCAAGCAAGCCGTTGATCGGCCAGCCGGTAACCGTGCTTGAATATCGCGGCGAAGTGGACGGCAAGGTTCTGGAAGCATTGGACAAGACCGGCGTCTTCAAGCGCGAAATGCGCTTTGGCGACGCTGAGTTCGCGCAGACCATCTCAGTCATCCGCGACGACAACAATGTACGGGTTGGCCATGTTGTCGAATGGCGCGATCGCAGCACCGAAGCCCAGGTTGAGAAGGAAGTGGCACGCATCATCGAAGCCGCCGCAGCTGGCGACCTCAGCGGACGCATCGGCACGGCCGACAAGGATGGCTTCTTCCTGCAGCTGGCCAGCCAGATCAACGGCCTGCTCGACGCCAATGCCAGCAGCCTGGAGCAGATCTCTGCCCTGCTTTCGGGCCTGTCCCGCGGCGACCTGACCGTGCGTATGCACGGCGATTACCAAGGCGTGTTCGCCACCATGCGTGACGATGCCAACGCCACCGCTGAGCAGCTGACCGGCATCGTTGGCCGCATCAAGCAGTCCTCGGTGTCGATCAACTCCTCGGCCACCGAGATCGCTGCCGGCAACAACGACCTGTCACGCCGCACCGAACAGCAGGCTGCCAATCTCGAAGAGACCGCGGCCTCAATGGAGGAGCTGACCTCCACCGTGCGCCAGAATGCAGAATCGGCACGCCAAGCCAACCAGCTCGCCATCGGCGCCGCCTCGGTGGCTTCGCAGGGCGGTGACGTGGTCAGCCAGGTGGTCACCACCATGACCCAGATCGAACAGTCCTCGCGCAAGATCGCCGAGATCATCTCTGTAATCGACGGTATCGCCTTCCAGACCAATATCCTGGCCTTGAATGCAGCGGTGGAAGCCGCCCGTGCCGGCGAACAGGGTCGCGGCTTTGCCGTGGTCGCCTCGGAAGTGCGTACGCTGGCACAGCGCTCGGCTGGCGCGGCCAAGGAGATCAAGGGCCTGATCGACGACTCGGTCGGCAAGGTTGCCGATGGCTCGGCGCTGGTCCGCAAGGCCGGCACCACCATGGGCGAGATCGTCGCCTCGGTGCAGCGCGTCACCGACATCATGGCTGAGATCTCCGCTGCATCGCAGGAACAGTCTGCCGGCATCGAGCAGGTCAACCAGACCATCGTGCAGATGGACGAAACCACCCAGCAGAATGCTGCACTGGTGGAAGAAGCCACTGCCTCCGCCCGCTCGATGGAAGAGCAGGCAGCGCAGCTTGCCAACGTAGTGTCGGTATTCCAACTGGAAGAAGGCGCCATCGAGACCGCCAGCCCCAAGTCCTCGCGTGAACCGGCGCCCCGCCCTGCCAGCCAGGCTCCGGCACCCGCACCGCGTCGTCGTACCGCCGCACGGACCGCAGTAGCTGAGCTGGCCGACTCGGACTGGCAGGAGTTCTAATCAGCAGGCTACTCGGCTTTGACGGCAACGCCGCCAACCCGGGCAACTGAGTCACTCAGAATCCGATGCCAGTCCCTGGCATCGGATTTTTTTTTGCTCTTGTGGGAGCGGCGTAAGCCGCGAAGCTGACACGCCATAAGGGGACCTACCTCGGCACCTCAAGCACTGCCAGCTTCGCGGCTGACGCCGCTCCCACAAGCAAGTGACACAGCAACCTCTCACCCTTCTTCGCATACGTGAACGGATCAACTGCTTCTGCCAGCCGCTCACGCCTTGCCTCTCAACTCGTGCCACTTCCGGCCGATAAACCGTTATCCCCTCACGCAGCGCCGATACCGCAAGGTTGGCGGAAGATTCGATGAATATCGCTTCGCTCTGGAACAACTACATTTCCAACATTTCGGTCAGGCGCAAGCTGAACCTGCTGACCGCGCTGATCGTCATCGGCGTCATCGCCCTGTCGGTCATCGCGGCGCGCATGCAGTACCTGGACTTGTACGAAACCCGCAAGGACGCGCTTCGCGCCCAGGTGGAAATGAGCTACGGCGTTCTGGATCATTACGCCAAGGAAGCGGAAACCGGTGCTATGCCGCTGGAAGACGCACAGAAGTACGCGATGGCCGCGCTGCAGAAGATGCGCTCCGACGGCGACGTCAACTATTTCAACATCTACAGCAACAAGTACGTGCTGTTGATGCACCCGTTCCGCGCAGACCTGGTCGGCAAGGACATGAAGGATTTCCGTGACCAGGACGGCGTACGCCTCTACTACGACCAGGTTGAAGCTGCGCGCAAGGGCGGCGGCTATGTCGCTTATAGCTGGGCCAAGCCGGGCAAGGATGGCTTGGTTGGCAAGCTCACCTATGCGGGCATGTACACGCCATGGAACTGGGTAGTTTCCAGCGGCATGTACATGGACGACCTGCAGGCCCAAGCCATGAAGTTCACTGCGGTGATGACGGTAGCGGGTGGCGTGCTGGTACTGCTGGTCTTGGCATTGAGCTGGATCATCGGCAACCGCATCGTGCTGCCGTTGCGCAGCGCAACCGCCGTGGCCACTGCCATTGCCAATGGCCGCATGGACAACCGCATCGCTGCGCCCAGCAAGGATGAAACCGGCCAGCTGCTGAGCAGCATGGCGCACATGCAGGACCAGCTGCGCGCGGTGATTGGCGCACAGGCGGAGATGGCGCGCCAGCATGACGCCGGCATGATCCGCTATCGCATCGACGCCAGCGCCTTCCCCGGCGACTACGGGGTGATGGTGGAAGAAACCAACGTATTGGTCAGCAACCACATCGACGTCAAGATGCAGGTGATCGCGCTGGCGCAGCGCTATGCGGTTGGCGATCTCAGCCAGGACATGCCGCTGCTGCCGGGTGACAAGCGTGTCATCACCGAAACAATGGCTGCAATCAAGAACAACCTCGCCGCCATCAACAGCGAAATCAAACGTCTGGGCAGCGCGGCAGCTGCCGGCGACTTCAGTCAGCGCGGCGATGAAGACCGCTTCGAACACGACTTCCATGCAATGGTGCGTTCGCTGAACAACATGATGCAGGTCAGCGACGACAACCTTGGCGAGGTATCGCGTCTATTGCAGGCGCTCGCGGATGGTGACCTCACCGTCAAGCTGAGCGGCGATGCCCAAGGCGTATTCGCCAGCATGCGTGAAGACGCCAACAGCACCGTCAGCCAGCTGGCCGGCATCGTCTCCGGTATCCAGCAGTCGGCCGACAGCATCAATCTTGCCGCCGGCGAGATCGCTACCGGCAATGCGGATCTGTCGCGTCGCACGGAGATGCAGGCCGCCAATCTTGAAGAAACCGCCGCGTCGATGGAGGAACTTACCTCCACCGTCCGCCAGAACGCGGAGTCCGCCCGCCAGGCCAACCAACTCGCCATCGGTGCCGCCGGGGTAGCCTCGCGCGGCGGCCTCGTGGTCGAAGAAGTCGTCACCACCATGGGTCAGATCCAGCAGTCCTCACGCCGCATCGCCGACATCATCAGCGTGATCGATGGCATCGCCTTCCAGACCAATATCCTGGCACTGAACGCCGCGGTGGAAGCTGCGCGAGCGGGTGAACAAGGTCGCGGCTTTGCGGTGGTTGCCGCCGAAGTCCGCACCCTTGCGCAGCGCTCCGCCGGTGCCGCCAAGGAAATCAAATCACTGATCGAGGACTCGGTCGAACGCGTGGACGAAGGCTCGCAGCTGGTGCAGCAGGCCGGCACCACCATGGGCGAGATAGTTACCTCGGTTCAGCGCGTCACCGACATCATGGCCGAGATTTCCGCCGCATCGCAGGAGCAGTCGGCAGGCATCGAACAGGTCAACCAGACCGTCATGCAGATGGACGAGACCACACAGCAGAATGCGGCCCTGGTTGAGGAAGCAACCGCCGCTGCCCGCGCAATGGAAGAACAGGCCAGCCTGCTGGACCAGGCTGTTGCGGTATTCCAACTGAGCGCGCAGCCGGCACCGGCAACGCGCCCTCAAGCACTCGCCCTGGCCAGCTGAGCGGACTGCCACCATGATCGATCTGGACAGCAACCAGCGTGACTTCGAATTCAACGACCGCGACTTCCGTCGGGTCTGTGAGCTCATCCATGCCCGTGCCGGCATCGCGTTGGCGCCGGCCAAGCGCGACATGGTCTATGGCCGCCTGTCGCGGCGTCTACGCAACCTCGGCCTGCATTCGTTCAAGGACTACCTGGACCAACTGGAACAGCACGGCGGCGACGAATGGCAGGCCTTCACCAATGCACTGACCACCAACCTCACTTCGTTCTTCCGCGAGCCGCACCACTTCGACAAGCTGCGCGAGGAGCTGCAGACACGCGCGCCGAAGGCACCGCTGAAGCTATGGTCGTGTGCGGCCTCGACCGGTGAGGAGCCGTATTCCATGGCAATCACCGCTTGCGAGGCATTCTCATCAATGACCCCGCCGGTGCGCATCGTCGCCACCGACGTCGACACCCAGGTGCTGGCTACCGCCAACCAGGGCGTCTACGCGATGGACCGCATCGCCGGCTTGGACCCGGCCATGAAACGCCGCTATTTCCAGCGCGGCAGCGGCCCCAATGAGGGCAAGTGCCGGGTAGTCCCCGCCTTGCGCGCCCTGATCGAATTCCGCCCGCTCAACTTGCTGTCCAACCGCTATGACGTAGGCGGACCATTCGACGCACTGTTCTGCCGCAACGTGATGATCTACTTCGACAAGCCGACCCAGCGCGGCATCCTCTCGCGACTGGTCCAGCATATGGATGAAGACAGCCTGCTCTACACCGGTCATTCCGAAAACTATCTGCACGCTGCCGATCTGATCCAGCCGTGCGGCCGCACCTTGTACCGCCGCAGCCGCAGGAATGGCGCATGAAGAACCCACAGCACTCCCCCGACGAGGTGATGCGCTACCGCGACACTCGGTTCCAGACGATTGCCGCCAAGCTACTGCCCACCCAGTACCTGGTAGTAGACGACGATACCGCGCTTACCACTATCCTCGGTTCCTGCGTGGCGGCCTGCATACGCGACCCCATCCTCGGCATCGGCGGCATGAATCATTTCCTGCTGCCCGAGGGCAACATCGGTGACGGTGCACCTGCACGCTACGGCAGCTACGCCATGGAACTGCTGATCAACGATCTGCTCAAGCGCGGTGCCCATCGCAAGCGCCTGGAAGCCAAAGTATTTGGCGGCGCCAACGTGCTCAAGGGATTTACCAGCAATCCGGTCGGCACCCGCAACGCCGAGTTCGTCCGCCAATACCTGCGTGCCGAGCATATCCCGATCGCCGCTGAAGATCTGTGCGGCATTCATCCGCGCAAGATCTGGTTCTTCCCGATTACCGGCCGCGTCGTGGTGCAGCGCTTGCCGCACGCACATGATGCTGAAGTGGTGGCCACCGAAACCGCCGTGCGCGCCCGTCTGTCGCATACCCCGGTCAGTGGTGGCGTGGAGCTGTTCGAATGATGCCGAACGCCCCCTGCCGGGTTCTGATCGTCGACGACTCGGCGCTGGTACGCCAGATCTTGACCGAGATCCTGGCCGCCGACCCCGCAATCGAGGTCATCGGCACCGCTGCCGACCCACTGCTCGCACGCGAAAAGATCAAACGGCTCAACCCGGACGTACTGACACTTGACGTGGAAATGCCGCGCATGGACGGCCTGGCTTTCCTGGAAAACCTGATGCGTCTGCATCCGCTACCGGTGGTGATGGTGTCATCACTGACAGAGCGCGGCGCCGATACCACACTGCAGGCGCTGGCCCTGGGCGCGGTGGACTTTGTCGCCAAGCCGAAGATTGATGTCGCGCGCGGATTGGATGCGTATGCGGAGGAAATCCGCAGCAAGGTGAAGATGGCTGCCCGCTCGCGGGTACGCGCAATTGCGGGCGGTCCGCGTCGGCCGCTGCAGCGCCCGGCCGGCGCCAGCAGTCTCGGCTTCCGTACCACCGACCGCCTGATCGCCATCGGCGCCTCGGCCGGCGGCACCGAAGCCTTGCGCGTGGTGCTGGAAACAATGCCCGCTGATGCCCCAGCCATTGTCATGACCCAGCACCTGCCGGCCAGCTTCAGCACCGCGTTTGCCGAGCGCCTGAATCGGCACTCGGCAATGTCGGTACGTGAAGCCAGCGACGGTGAAGCCATCCTGCCCGGCCACGCCTACCTGCCCGCTGGGGGCCAGCACCTGCGGGTGATACGTGACGGTGCCCGCTGGCGCTGCCGGGTTGACGACGGCGTGCCGGTCAACCTGCACAAGCCTGCGGTGGATGTGTTGTTCCGTTCGGTTGCGGCCAGTGCCGGCGCCAATGCCATCGGGGTGATCTTGACCGGCATGGGTGAAGACGGTGCACGCGGCCTGCTGGAAATGAAGCACGCCGGCGCAGCCACCTTGGCCCAGGACGAGGACAGTTCCGTCGTCTGGGGCATGCCGGGGAGCGCCGTGCGCTTGGGTGCGGCCGATGAAGTATTGCCTTTGGACAGGATCGCCGAGCGTATCCTCGGCATTGCCCGTGGCTGACACCACGGCCAGTGCGACGGCGCCCCCGATCTCAGCTGACCAGATCCGGCTCGCGCATCCCCGCCAACACCGCGATGATCACCGGCAATTCGCTGGCGATGAACTGCGCGTTGGCAACAACCTCGTCAAGCTCCACTTCGTGCTGATCGCATAGGAATTCTACGCGGTCGCAGATATCCATCAGATGCGCCACCTGCAGCAGGCGGACACCACCGTTGATCCGGTGAACCAGATTCGACATTGCCCGGGATTCGAACTTGGGCAACAACGCCTGCAGTTCGTTCAGATCACGGACGAAACTTTTGTGCGCCTCGGCGACAAGGTTGCGCGTCATCGCCTCGTCGCCACCAGTCAGTTCCTGCAGTGCTGATGCGATATCACGGGCCTGCTCCTGACGCGGCGCCGACGCAGCCGTATCGGCCCTTTCGCCCAGCGAGACCAAAATGCTGGAAAGCGTACTCAGACTGACCGGTTTGAATAGACAATCGTTCATGCCCGATGCGATGCACTTGGCCCGCTCCTCCGGCTGGGCGTTGGCGGTGAAACCGATAATCACACAAGGTTGCAGTCCATTCGCCTTCTCATGCCGGCGGATGGCCCGCGCCATGTCATGGCCATTCATCACAGGCATATTGCAGTCGGTGACGACGACATCGACACGCTCTTCCAGCCAGCAATCCAAGCCTTCGCGCCCGTCGGACGCGCTGCGCACGCTCTGCCCCAAAAATGCCAGCTGCTGGGTCAACAAGGTGCGGTTGGCCGAGTGGTCGTCAACCACCAACAAGTTCAGGCTCGGATGCTTGGCGTCGACGGTCTTCAGCACCTCGACGGCGCCCGGAATCGGCGGCAACACCTCCAACGGCAGATTCAGAATGACCGAGGTGCCTTGGCCCAACGTGCTGCGAATGGAGATGTCACCGCCCATCAGCTCACACAGGAACTTACAGATCGGCAGACCCAAACCGGTACCGCCCCGCGAGCTATGGCCATGATCGGCCTGCGCGAACGGGTCAAACAGGCGTGCGATGTCACCATCGGCGATGCCAATGCCGGTATCGGCCACCTCCAGCTGCAGGCGCAGCTGCGCTTCTGCCACCGACACAGCACTCACCTTGATGCGTACCTTGCCACGATCGGTGAATTTGATGGCATTGCCGACAAGATTGGACAGCACCTGCTTGAAACGCATCGGGTCTATCGATACGTCGCAATCCGCAGCCGGGTCCAACTCCAGATGCAGGTGCAACGTCTTCTGCCTGGCCAGGCCATTGAACACGCGTGCGACCGATTCGGTCATCTCACGCAGATTGGCCCGCTTCGGGCTCAAGCTGACGTGGCCCGATTCGATGCGCACCACGTCGAGGATGTCGCCGATCAGCTCCAGCAGACCATGGGCGGAATCGTAGGCAACTGCGATTGCCGATCTATCAAGGCGGCCCTGATCGGCGTGCTTCTGAGCAAGCTCAAGCATACCGATGATGGCGCTCATTGGCGTGCGTATTTCATGGCTCATCGTCGCCAGGAACGTGGTCTTCGCTCGGCTTGACTGGTCCGCAGCGTTGAGCGCGCGGCGCAGCTCTTCCATCAGATGCAGACGATCGCTCACATCGATCCAGCCACAGACCACGCCCTTGGCCTGGCCCTGCGAATCGAAGTACGGGTAGATCCAGTGGTAGATGCTCAGCACCCGCCCAGGCAGGTGCAAGGTGCGATCCACCTCCAGCGGTTTGCCGTTGGCCATCACCCACAGATAATCATCGTGGAAGCTCTGGGCCTCGCGCGGATCCAGCTTCGCACCCTCCATCGAGGTCTTCCCGAGCACTTTCTTCTCGGTGACCGACAGCATGTCCAGGTAGTTGGTATTGCAGGTGACCAACCGGCCCTTTTCGTCGCGCACATAGATGGGGTGCGGCGTGCCATTGATCAACGAGCGCATGAAATTCAACTGCTCGCCAAGCGCATCCTCGGCCACTTGCCTACGACGATATTGCGAACGGATATGCACATTCCAGATAAGCGACACCAGAATCAGCAGCAGAGCTCCGGCCGTGATCTTGTAGATCAGCGCACGAAAATCCGTCCACGTTGCTGGCGATGCATCGGGGCGTGGGCGCCAGCGGTTCTGGAAGATGTCCACCTCATCCGGCGGAATCTGCAGCATCGCCTTGTCGATGATGCTGGCAAGCTCCGTGTGATCCTTGCGCGTAGCAATAGCCAGCCAGGCCGGCGTGTCCTCCACCACATCGGAAACACGTAGCTTCTCATCGTGCAGAACCGCAGTGTAGTAAAGCGCCATCGGCAGGAACGCGATCGTCGCATCAGCCTTGTCGTCCTTCACCAGCTCCATGGCCGCAGCAAGGGTATCGGTATCGATGAACTGATAGTCCGTTTCCGGAACCAGCATCTCCTTGAGCGCATGCTGCATCGGCAACGCGATACGCTTGCCGCGCAGGTCATTGAGCGTTACCGGGCCGTCCGCCTCCTCGCGCGTGATGATGCCGAACGAGGTCTGCACGAACGGTCGAGAAAAATTGAACTTCCGCGCACGCGTTGAGGTAGGCACCAGCATCGTGAGCTCAGCGCTGCCGTCCTCCAGGGCTCTCATCTGCTGGTCCAGCCTCGATACACGCACCGGCTCAAACTCCAGGCCGGTGCGCTGGGCTATGGCACGCATGATGTCGGCACTCAAACCACTGAAGCGGCCGTCGGTGTCAAAGTAAGAGAGCGGCGCAGTGTCATTGCTGGCCACAAAGCGCACCACCGGGTTCTCTGCAATCCAACGCTGCTCTGCGCTGGTCAGCTCGATCCGTGCCATCGGCACCATACCGCCGCCGCCAGACCAGCGCTTCAGCAATTCAGCGCCGTGGGTCTGCTGCAGTCTTGTCAATGCGAGGTTGATGACGCGCTCAAGCGTCAGTGCGTCCTCCCGCACCGCAAAGGCGAAGCCGCCGGTATCGATGCGCGGTACCGCGACGGTACGTACATAGTTGAAATAGCTGAGATTGACCAGGTAGTTGCTGGAAACCGTATCACCCAGATAGAGATCCGCACTACCAAAGGCCAGCGCGGCCAACGCCTGCTCGCGCGAGCGATAGTTGGCGATTATCGCGTCCGGATAGAGATCGCGTATCTGCACCTGCGGCAGATAGTCCTCAGCCACAGCGATACGCATGCCGGTCAGCTCTTGCGCCATTCGCCGGCGTTCGGCTTTGCGCACGTACAGTACCGGCGTGTCTTCGACATAGCGCTGCGTCAGGCGCACCGCGTGGCCGGCGAGCTCGTAGTTGTTGGCGCTTCCGACCATATCGACGGCACCGTGTTCCAGTGCACGCAGCGCCGCAGCCCTGTCCGGGTAGCGAATCACCCGCAGCTCGACCCCCAGCATTTCGCCAATCGCCCCAAACGCATCCGCGGTGATGCCTTCATAGCAGTCATTGCCTGAGAACACCTCCAGCGGCATGAAGCTTGGTGAGGCGACGCCCATCACCAGCACGCCCTTGCTCTGCAGCCATTCCCTGTCACCCTTGCCCAGTTCAAGCGGAGCATTGGGAATATTGGCGCGTGCCAACAGAGTCAGGTCCCTGACTTCGGCGGGTGCAGCATGAGCGGTGCTCGACACCAGCGACAAAAAGGCAAAAAACAGCCATGCCGCACGCATGAAGCGGCGCCTCAACATAATCTGCGGCATGGTTGGGATACTCAGCGATTCAATCAGCTAGTGGCGAGGCTGTGCTGGAGCTTGAACAACTCCGCATCGGTACGAACCCCGAGTTTTCGGAAGGCAGCTTGCTTTTGCCCACTAATGGTCTTCATGCTGCGCATGAACTTGCGTGATATCTGCGACACCGACATACCGTCCAGGCAGCAGCGCAGCACCTCGCGCTCCTTGGGCGATAGCGAAGGGTCGTTCAACAGGCGCTGCCCACCCTTCACATCGGGCGATGCACGCCCGGCGGGAAGCGGCTGGCGGCCAAGACGATAGGCCAAACCTGGTGAGACATAGGTTTCGCCCGAGGCGACCTTGCGAATTGCCTCAACCAGCAGCTCGGCACTTTCCGACTTCCCGAAGAACCCGTTCGCACCAACACTGAGCGACAGATTGACCACCGACGGCGATTCCGCGGAGGATGAGACAAGGATGCACAGCGACGGAAAGCGGCGCCGTATCAAGCCGATGAGATGCAAGCCATCCAACTCGCTCGCGCCCAACGCATAGTCGAGAATCAGCAGATCCGCCGGCGTGCCACTCAGTGAGGCCAGCAAGTCCCGGCTGTTCGAATAGACGCCAACGACCTTGAGATCTGCCTCCCGCGACAGGCGGAGCTCCAATGCCATCTGTATTAAAGAATGGTCATCCAACACCGCAACGCGGAGTGGCGCCATGATTGACCATTTCACTGCATCAACTCCTCTACACTGCAAAACCCCGCAACATGAATCAGGTTCCGAGCCGCATTCTGGTCGGTAGTATTTTCCATCCAGGCTTCCAGTCTGGCTGAAGCCTGTACTCTTACTGCGCGGGATCGGCCCTATTCCAAGCAACCCAGGCCATTCCCGTCGCTCATCGAGCTGGCGTCATTCGAACCTCGACACGAAGCACGACGCGCCGGTTGGGTGCATTGCAGGCTCGCTGCTGCTCCACGCTTCCGTAGCAGCCGTGCTTCACCAGGGTACGACTGCCAGCGCTGCTTGACTGCAGCATCGACTGCGGCAGACCGCTGCCGACAAGAGCGCTACGAACGGTATCCGCCCAACGCTGCCCAAGCGCCTGGTTGTCTGCAGCCGCGCCAAGAGGATCGGTGTGGCCCTCGACCTCAACGCGGGTTATCTGCGCGTTCTCGCGTTGTAGATCAGCCAGCAGTGTGTTGATCTGGCTGCTGCCTGCAGCGGTCATGCCGTGGCGACCATTGAACGCGATGTCAGCAGGCAGCACGTACTCACGAAGCGCCAAGGTTGGTGCGTCCAGGTAACCATAGTGGCGGCACGGCTCGATCCTCGATGCGCGCGAAAGCAGGTGAACCTGCTGACGTTGCCCATCCAGTTCAGCCGATGCCACCGCGCGGGTCACGGGCATGGGCTGGTTACCGCCCTCCTCGCGCACCTTGAGGTAGTACGTTGCCCCGCCCTTGAAGTTTGCCGCGTAGAGTTCGTCGTTCTTTCCGGAATACGTGGGGGCATCGTCCAGATAGGCACCCAGCATGTGTTGCCCAGGCGTCAGGCAGAACGCGGTGTAGCCACCGGGTTTCAGCGCGGTGATGAATTCCCGGTCCAGATAGACGTTGGCAACGGACGCGCCCGACAGGTCCTCGCCCCGGTAATAGACAACCTGGGCCTGATCCTGCCCTACCGCTGCCACCGCGGTATACGAACCACCATAGGCACGATGACTCTGCGCCGTCGCTGTACCGGCGACAGACCATACGCTGGCGGCAGCGACCAACACCAATACGGGCATGCCTTTAATTCGATCAACTACCGCGCAACACATCTGAACACCACTCCGTAACGCCCGCCAGCGTTATCGACGCCGGCGGGCATGGAACCAATGTGGTGTGGCAGCCAAATGCCACCGCACCACTCTCTGCGCCTTACTCGCGGCGCGCGTAAACCTGAATGACGACTCGGCGATTGGGCGAATTGCACGCGATCAGGTGCGCACGATCACCGAGGCAATCGTCCACCAGCAGCTCACGCCGCCCCTTGGACTGCACGGTGATCGAACCCACCGACAGACCGCTTTCGATCAGCATCTGACGCACGGTCTGTGCGCGCATCAATCCCAACGTTTCGTTGGCTGCATCGCTGCCGATCGGGTCGGTATGGCCGACCACGTCAATGCGATCAAGCTCGACACCATCCTTCTGCAGCTCACGCACGATACCGGCGACAGCGCGGCGCCCATCTTCACGCACATCGCTGTAGCCAGCCTTGCCAAACGCAAACAGCACGTCGCCCGACAGCGTGTATACCTGCGGTTCCACCGGCGCAATGTGATTGCAGGTTTTGACTGCCGACGCGCGCGACAGCACATGCGCCTGGCGCGGACTGCGTGCCAATGCATGTTCTGCATCGGCACGGGTCACTGCCGTTGGCAACACCGCGCCCGCCTCGCTCACCTTCAGGAAGTACGTCTTGCCGCCTTCCAGGGTGGTGCGCGGCTGCGCCTTTTTGCCTTCATAACCTGGCGCATCATCCAGCACGGCATTCAGGCCGTGGGCGCCGGGGGAGAGACAGAAGACGGTGAAACCACCGGGCAACAGGCTGGTATGGAATTCGTTGTCGATGTAGACGTGCGCGGTATTGGCGATATGACCGGCCGTACCGTCGCGGTAGTAGACCACCTGGCTCTGATTGGCAGCCACGGCGGGCACGGACTGGTAGGGATCGGCGAACGCCGATGCCGGAATTGCAGCGTGGGCACTGGTGTACACAAGCACGGAGGCCGTTGCAGCGACAACTGCCGCAGCTGCACGTTTCATCGTTACGTTCAAAGACATGCCATATTCCTTAAGATCAGTTCTGCGCGTCCGACCGCGTAGAAGACGAGACTCGTGCTTCCCCGGTGACAAGACGTTCCTGGTTGGACTCTCAGGTGAAACCGACCGCCTTGCGGTACACACCGTGGCGTACCGAAGGAGCGCAGCCGGCCACCTCATTGCTACCAGTATGTTTTTCACCGGAGACTCCATACATAGGGAAAGTCTCAAAATACCGGCCATTACAGCTCGCGCACCCAGCGACCACACACAGGTGCCCCGCCAAGAGCGCACTGAGCCCAAACGAATCAATCACACCGAGCGCCCAGCGATGCGGCTACTTGCCCGCGCTCAACCAGCGCACCAGCGTGCCGGAGCTCGCGTATTGCCTGACCACGGCCTGGTAGCCATCGAACCGACTGGAGACCTCGCCAATCTGGTTGTTGTAGTGCTCACTCTCCGAGGACAGCACATCCAACAACGTGCGCCGACCCAGGTGGTACCACTGCTCATAGAACGCAGCCCTGATCTTGTCCGACTCCAACGACAGACCACGATAGAGGTCCGCGCGGTCCGCCAGCGAACGCGCATCCTGGTTGGCAGCGCGGATGCGGTACTCCAGATCCTGTACCTGCTGCTCGGCGCCCATCCAGCCCGCCTGCGCACGCTGCCTTGCCGCCTGTTCCGACGCACGACCAGAACCACCGCGGAATGCGCTCCAGGACAGCGTCAGCCCGGTCTGCCACGCCGACTCACGCCCGTAGATGTCCTCACCGGTATTTTTGCTTACTACCCAGTTGACCTGCGGCCGCAGCGCTGAGCGCACCGCATCGGCCTGCATGTCGGCAGAACGGGCCGAAGCCTTCGCCTGCAGCACCGTAGGATGATGCATTGACTCCGCCAGCAGCCAGCTCAGCTCGGGCAGACGCATGTCCCAGTACTGCGACGCCGGCAAGCTGGGCAGCGCCCGGTCACCCACCATCCGGCGCAGGTTGATTTCGATGTCACGCGTCTTTGACTCCGCCGTGCTGCGCGAGGCTTCCGCCTGCAACAAGCGCGCCCGCGCCTGGGTCAACTCGCTGACACGACCGGAATCGACGGCAACGATGCCTTCAAGCATCTTCACCAGCTCCGCCATGCGATCCACATAGCGCTGACTGGTTTCCACAACGATACGCTGTTTGGCCAGCTCCACCAGGTTGGAGGTCACGTCGTAGGCTGACGATTCCAGCTGCGCCTGCACTGCCGAGTCGGCTGCATTAGCCAGATGGGTGCGGCTCTCGATGGTTTTGCGAACCCGGCCCCAGTCAAACAATGTGGTGGTGATGCCCAGTGTCAGCGACGGGTCGGCAGTGCCTGGTGCTGCGGTAGCACCAAACTCGCGGGAGAGCCCGCGCGCACTGATGTCCAACTGCGGGTAACGCTGACCCTTGGCCTCGGAGATATCAGCTTTCGACGCCGCGTACTGCGCCAGTGCACCGGCCACAGCCGGGCTACGACCAGCAGCAGCATCAACCATGCTCAGGAACATCACACGCAGCTCGGCCTCGGGCACCTCACCCTTTCCAGCAATCCGCGCAGCCGCGATGGTCCCGCCCGGCACAGGCTGCGCGACGCTCAACTGCATGACCGGGGCGGAAGTGATTTCGGTGCGGGCGGGCGCCGCTTCACCGGTGATTTCCGGCATATCAACGCGCGGAACCGGCAGACGCTCGAAGACCAGCACGTCCTCGACGACACTCCCGGCGGCCGGCAATGCCAGGCTTTCGCGGACCGACTGCACCACTGCAGACGGCGCTGCCGAGTTGACAGCAGCCGATTGCTCGATGCCCGGCCGCTGCGAACCTGCAGCGATATCACCAACCGTGCTGCCCGGGGCAACCTGCTGGAACTGCAGTAGCTCGTCTTCGGCCTGTGCCTGGCTGCTGAGTACCGACATGCAGGCCAAGGCGATTACCGAGAAGGTAACCAAAGGACGCCGCTCTGCATTTTTGTTGTGGAACACAAGGCCCCTACCGAAACTGCTCATCCGCAACCTCAAAAGTATTCGCTTCCAGAACGAGGAAGACTGTATTTCGGGCAAAACAAAGGACTCCGCCAGCGACCTGCCGCTGAACCCGTGATCAGGTTCGAAGCAGAACCGCATAGTCCTTCCGTTAACCAAGGCACCCACAGTGATGGCGTTGCCTGGAACAAGCTGCCTTACCCGACGCAGCTTCGATGGGACGCAAGCGTAGAAATACGCGCCCCCCAAGTACATGGGACACGTCCTAAATGCGCACATCGGGCCCACCGAAAAGCCACTCTCAACAAGCTTCAACCACGGGAGTTTCCGCGTGCCCAGGGCCAGATCTGACTTTCACCAAGCTGGAGCTCGGCCCGGCATTCTTGCCATCCACCACTCCTCCTGACGGACGCCCGGGTAAAGCAACAGAGCAAAGCTATCGGGGCGCACTCCAAAAGCGGCACCGGCGCATTAACGAAGGAGACGATACAGCGGCCGCTGCTCGTCACCACCGCGCGTCATCTCGGTACATACTGATGCAGCAGACAGCGAAAAAATACGAGAATCGACTTGTTTCGTTGAACGAAGCACATCCAGCCAAAACCGGAATCAAGCGCATGTGGCTCTCCCATTCCTGGTATCGGACACCGCCATGCCTGTTCTCGCCTGCGAGAGAAAAGCAATGAATTGGCTATTGGCAAAGTCGGAAGCTCCTGCCTGCCAAGCAAACCAGGCCACGAGAAACTTCCAATACTGACGCTGACCGATTGGCAGCATGACCGCTACCTGAAACACGAACGGGACGCCGAAGCGTCCCGTTCCTTGCAGCCTAGAACAGCGACAAACCACGTCGCGGACTTCAGACTTCAGTAGGCGTACAGCGTGTTAGAGGAGTCAAGAAAATCGGCACCAAAATTCTGCGGCGACGATGAGACTGCGCCTAGACTCTGACTTGCTACACCCGGACTCAGCAAGCCAGGCTCCGCGGAAAAGAGCTCTTCTTGCCCGGCAAGCAGAATTGATGATTCAGCAGCGGCATTCATTGATACAAAACCGCCGCTCTTCGCAGAGCCATATGCCCATGGCTCTTTAAACTCGGCTCGATTGACCAAGTTCGGCTGTAGATTGGCTGTCGTCAGCACCTCGATATCTATCCCGGTGTGCTGATACGACCGATAGCTTACCCCTTTGATCGTAACAAGGCCTTTCGCCACCCAATCTCCGACATCACCGTAGCTATCAGAGTATACCCCCACATTTACGCCACCAATCAAATCGTCATGCAGCGAAAACTGGCCGTTATCATTCGGCGAGCTGCGAACCATCATCTGAACTCTACTTTTATCGCCCTTGTAGAAGATGTCAATGCCGCCATTGCGAAGTACATCCGTCACATTCAATGAAAGCACATGAGAGCTATTTATCTCTATGATCTCGATCGACGTGATCCCTACATTCCACGCAGTCACGCCCGCGGTTGCGCCTCGATTTATCATTAAGGTATCAATTCCATCACCACCATGAATCCCACCCTTAGATACTATATTGAAATAGCCACTTGAATTCGCCGCGAGCGTTATGACGTCGTCCCCGGCCGTCCCATAGAATCGCTCAAAGTTCGACTCGATTGTATTCGAGTCACGAGTGTCCACTGAATGCAGCACCTCTTTCCAGACGAGCCCATCCATAGTTACTGTCGACTCATTGGTGACCACCTTGAATGAACCAATATCCACCCGATAATCAGGCGAGACATAGCGAAATACATTTTCGTGGAATGCGCCAGCATCACCGTAGACCGTTCGCTCTTCAATCAAGTTTCCCTTGACGTCAAGCAGCTGCACCTTGACACCCTGCTCACTATCAATACCGCTCAGGCGAAAATCCACTTCGCGCACAGGTTTATCGAACACAAACATGGCGCTCGCTTTCGATTCGCCACTCAAGGTCAAACCCGCATGCGTCGATGCTGATAGCGCTGTTTTTGCGAGTACATCACTGGTTGTTACTTTGAAACCAGTTCCTTGATACGCATTATTTTGCGGGGCCTTCTGCAGGGTGTCGGTGATCTCAGCTGACACGCTGTAACGCGTGACGACCTCGTAAGGCTTCGATACGGTACCGTTGGTTCGATTCGCTCCGATAATCTCTGCCGTCACCAGGAAGTCCTTGCTCGCTCCTTGCCAGTAGGTCTGCTCAGCCGGGACCATGGCCGACGCAAGCCCAAACGCGATATCCGATTTCGTCAAGATGTAGTCGTAGCTTGTCTTGCCCCAGCGGATGTGCAACGTATCTCCAAGCTTCGCCCCGGTTCCTGCCAAATTCACCTCAACCAGCGCCCCCCTCACCGCAGTCTCGTTTGTGTACAAACCTTCTGCACCTTCGATGCGCTCAATGACGGGGGCCCCGGCGACGCGACCCTCCACCGCCTTCGTGTCGGTCAACCCGAACAACAGACCGGTCGATTTGTCGACCACTCGAACCTCAGCTACAAAACTGCCGGACGGCATGTCTTTTTGAATCGCAACCCATGAACCTTCCGAGAAAGCAGCCTTGGTCCAGCTCTTGCCCCCGTCAGTGGAGACCTGGATCTCTTCGTTTGATTTCAAATGAGCAACACCCGAAACCTTTCCGTATACGTAGCGTCCGCCAAAGCCATCCGCCCCCGCCTCCGAGATGGACACACCCGTCAGGTATCGCTCGCCCCATTGCAGGGCTTCGATTCGAGCGGCTCCACCCACACCTCCACCCCTCACCTCCATCGAAGCGATCAAGCTCCCGGCTGGAGCTTCAAACACCTCTCTCGAGAACGCCTTTCCATCAGCGGACGGCGGATACGTCTTTCGGCCAATCTCCATTCCGGCTGCGTCGAAGTAGAGCACCACGGTGCTAACTCTATAGTTAGTCTGATGAAAGGTAACCTTGCCACTCTCTGAAGGCAGTTGAATTTTCATCGAATCGGTGTTGAACACAGCAAGACAATTATCTTGATCCTCGGGCCTTGCGCTGGTTGAGGTCCTAATTCTCCCATAGCTCTCAACACCGAAATTCCCCGTCAGTATTACCCCGGTCGGAAGGACGGTACCGTAGGTGTGCGATGCGCTTGCATGCCAGGCGTTCAACGTATTGAAGTTCTCCATCGTCCCACCGCCGCCACCCGGCTCGACGATCCGCACGCCAAAAACAGCCGAGGACTCACCGAGGTTGCCCATCTTGTCCACCGACGTAGCAATCAGGTTGTGCAAGCCCATGCTCAACGGCGTCGTCGGCATGAAGGACCAGTCGCCCGACGCATCTGCCTGCGCACGGCCTATCTCAACACCGTTGTCCTTGAGGATGACCGTACTGTTCGGGTTTGCCTTGCCATTGATCAGCGGCAAGTTGTCGTCGGTGGCCGCACCACTTCCGAGCAGTCCCTTCGACGGCCCCACGTCGTCATAGATCGACACAATGCTAGGCGCCACCGGCGGCACGAAGCTCACATCAAACTCAAACGGCTGTGACGGCACGCTCGGATTACCTGCAGCGTCCAAGGCCACCACCGTAATGCGGTGTGCACCGACATTCAGTGGCGCCCCCGGCGTAAAGGTCCAATCGCCTTCCGCGTTGGCCAGCACGCGACCGATCTCGATACCGTGGTCACGCACGATCACGGTGCTGTTGGCCTCGGCCTTGCCACTGATGGCCGGCTCAGCGTCATCGGTGGTTGCACCGCTCTGCAGCGGACCCTGGATCGGCCCAACGTCATCCACCACACTGACAATAGTCGGGGCTTCAGGCGCCTCGATATCGATGGTGATCGCGTACGAGTCGGTCGACGCCGTGGCGTTGCCGGCCGCATCAATCGCAATGATGGTGAAGTCATGCGCCCCGCCCATCAACGGCGTTGACGGGGCATACGTCCAATTGCCATTGGCGTCGGCTACGGCACTACCCAGCACAACGCCGTTGTCCAGAATGCGTACCGTACTGCCCTTCTCCGCCTTGCCGGACAACGTCGGCATGGTGTCATCGGTTGACTGGCCCTTCTCGATCACGCCTTGAATGACCCCGACATCGTCCAGCACCTGCTCGATCGTCGGCACGTTTGGCGCAGTCAGGTCCACCTCCAAGGTGAACAGCTTGCTCGGCGCACTCTCACCCTTGGCCACCAGGGTCACCGTGGCATGGAAGCTGTGCGCACCTTCGCTCAATACCGGCGTCGTGAATTGCCAGGTGCCATCGACACCAGCCGTCACTTCACCCAGCAGCGTACTGCCTTCATAGATCCTGACGATGCCGCCGGCCGTAGCCGTGCCAAACAAGGTTGGCGTGCTGTCGTCGGTGGAGCCACCGCTGAAGACCTCGCCGGTCACGCTGCCTGCGTCATCGTCGGCGTAGTAGATGTTGATCTTCTCCGGCCGCGTATCGACGATGAACTCATTGACCGTCGTCTGCTGACTGCTATTGCCGGCACGGTCCATCGTCGAATAGCTCAGCATATGGAAACCGTCAGCCAGCGGCGTGTCCGGCGTGAAGCTCCACTTGCCATCGGCGCCGACGGTGGTGCTGCCGATCTCCCTGCCCTTGTCGTAGACAACTATCTTGGCGTGCGCTTCCGCCGTACCGGTGATGGTTGGTCGGCTGTCATCGGTGATGGTCTGGTCGGTAATGGCACCGGTGATACGGCCTTCGTCATCCCAAATGCCGATGATCTTCGGAATAGCCGGCGCGACCTTGTCGACCGTGATGATGTACTGCTCGGATTGCTCGCTGACTTCCCCGTCCGGATACTCATGGACGATGGTGATCGCGTGCTTGCCGGTGGTAAACGGCGTGGTCGCCGTATACGACCAATCGCCATTGGCGTCCGCGAATACATAGTTCAGCAGGTAATTGTTGCGGTAGACATGCACCTTTACGCCTGGCTCAGCCTTGCCGGTGATGGTCGGGTAGCCGTCATCGGTATAGCCACCATTTGCGATGACGCCGGTGATGGCACCATGGTCGTCGAGGACGGCATCGATGACCGGCACATCATCGACAGAGTAGCTTGCGATTGCAGCGCGGACACCATCGGTGCCGTCTGCCTTGCTGGCCTCGACAGCAACCTCGGAAGCCAGCACGGCACCCGAATCATGCACATCGGCGCTGAGCACCACATCACTCGCCGCCGGCGCCGGCACGCTCGAGGTGGTGACGGTGTTCTGGTCAGGCAACGCAAAGGTAGTGGCGGCGGGCGCCGCCTGCGACTTGCCGCCACCAGCCCTGCCACCACCACTCAACGCCATGCCACCTGCGACCACCGCCGCACTGGTCGCCAGGCTGGACAGCAGCGACGAGCCGCCCTCGGAGAACCGAAAGTCACTTGCAGAAGCTGCAGGCTGGGCGCTTGCCAACATCAACGACGACAGCTCGCCATCATCCAGCGCGGAGGCCTCCACAGCACCATGCGCGGTGATGGCGAGATAGTCCTGATACTGCCCGTCAGCGCCCTGCGAAACCAGCTGGCCAGCTGACGTGTAGAAGTCTTCAATGATCAGCGCATCCTGCTCGGCATCGCCCTGGCTGATAAGCAGATTTTTGCCTACACGTTTTGCCGTCACACTGACTGCAGCATCACCGCCCAGCACATAGCGCGCACCTTCCACCGCCTTGATGCGCGAAATCCCCTGCTTGGCCGTGCCAAGCCACTGGGCCCCAACAACGGAGCCGCCACTTACCACCGATACGATCACTGCCATTACCTGAATACCTTGCGCTGTGGGATGAAACGAACACGGCTTCGCTGTCGCGGGCATAACACGACATTGCGGCGTTCGGAATATCAGATGATCCATCTCATAACCTCACCTCGACGATTCGATGCGAGCGTTAAGCGGGGAATTCAGGGGGAAGACCATCCGTGGCGCCCTTGACGTGGGCAGCAGCCATCGAATGGAACCAACCCAAGTCGAATCCTGCCTACAGGGGCGACAACAAGCACCGCAGCCTTTCTGAGACATCAATCTGACCAAAGAAGCAATCAGTCTAATGATGAGGCAGAGGTAAGATCATCTGTCAGCGAGAGTATGTTTTTGCGAAAGGCGGCAGGACATCGGACGCGTCCTAGACTTGAGAAAACAAGAGGAATCCTATTGCGCTCACCGTTTCACCAGTGAAACCGAAGACCTCGGAGTCACATAATCGGGATATCCGCGGAAGATGCGCCGGCTCGATCTGAACCTTGCTTCGCCACGACATCGCCCCTCGCCAACGAAGTGCCGCTTGATTGAAATCATCCAGCACTGAATCATCAAAGAGAAGCACTGCCGATTGCTGGTCCACAGATCTACAAGCAGCTGAATACAGAAAGAAGGCAGCGGCGTGAGCACGCCGCTGCCTTCTTTCGTCAATAGCCCGAACGCTGAAATCCGCAGAATCCAGAAAACAGGAGGAGAAGCATGTTTCGCTTCCATCTACATGCGAGCAACTCAAGAACGGTAGCAGGCAGCGACGCCAAAGCGCCACTGCCTGCTTCTATCAGTAAGCCTGAAGACAGAACTCGTTCAGATGCTGCAGCTCGGAGGAGAAGTAACTCGCCGAGACAAAACTGTCGGACTGCACTGCCGACGCAGATGCGTCTCGCCCAAACAGCATCTCTTCAGGCTGCGACAAAAGTTCCGCCTCCGCACCAAGCGCTGGCATGGTGGAGAGAACAGCCGCCCCAACCACAGTCGAGTTGGTGACCACAACGATCACCCCCTGCTGCACCAACAGCTCTGCACCCAACGAGGAATGCTGGTAGGAGTCATATGTCACTCCTTCAACCAAGAAGGCGGTCTTCTTTACCCAGTCCCCATGATCCACACCTGTGATCAGAAGATCACTCAGGTTCACCCTGTCGCCAGCATTACCCTTGACCATCATCTGCACTCGGCTATGGTCGCCAGCATGGAACAGGTCCACACCCCCATTGCGGAGCACATCGGACAGGTTGAGCGTCAGCGTGTTATTGCCGGTACCGGTGAGGTCGACCACCTCCATCGAGCTGATCTTGCTGCCGGCCGCCGTCATGTCCAACTGGTGGCCGCCCCCCAACAACTTCAGGGTATCGACACCCCCACCGCCGTGAATGGCTGCCGTCGCCTGACCGAAATAGGTCTGCGCATACTGCGAGATCGAAACTACATCATCGCTCGCCGAGCCGTAGAACGTCTCTGCAAGGACGTCGATCAGGTTCGGATCGCGCTTGTCCTGCGTGTGCGTTACCACGTATTGACTGAAAGCATCCAGGGTGACGTTCTGGCTCATCGCGGTGACAGTGAACGAGCCGATGTCCTTCGTACCCGTTTTTGCCCAGTTGAAGCTGGCCAGGTGGCGTGCCGAAGTATCGCCAAACACCGTCTGCTGGTGCAGCAGAACGCCATCCACGTCGAACACGCGGATCTGTGCACCCAGAGCATTCTCCGCACCGCTCAGGCGTAGCGATATCTGATCCACCGGCTTGCTCAACGTAAACGTTGCGTTTGCCTGCAAGCTGTCACTCAAGCTCAGGCCCGACAGACTGCTGGTGGTGGCAGCCGTCTTGGCCATCGCACCCGTCGTTGTCACCGTGAACCCCGCGCCGGTATAGACATCGTCTACCGGTGCGAGCTGCAGGGTGTCGCTTGCCAGCGCCCTCGCATAGGTACCAACAACGCCATAAGGCGCAGACAACGCGCCGATGGCACCGTCCTGACCGATGATCTGTGCAGTCACAGAGAAATCGTAGTTGTAGCTGGTTGTTGAGTAGGTGACGCTTGCCGGCACATTGAGGGTGACCGCGCCATTGGCAATATTGACCGGCGTAAGCACCTGATCGTAGGTGCTGGTACCCCATTGGATGTGCACCTTGTCGCCCACCTTGGCGCCTGTTCCAGCGAGCGACACCGTCATCTCGGAACCATCCTGCGCGAGCGCCGCGGTGTAGATGCTCCCGGCCTCCGGAATGCTGAGGATGGTCGGCGCAGCCACTGCATCGACTAGCGTTACTTCCTGTGAGAGCACCTTGGTGCCGTGAGTGACCCCGTCAGTAACACGCACCTGCACCGTCCAGCTGCTCGAGTGCGCCGACATGTCGATGAAGCTCCAGTTCTTGCCGTGCGTCACCGCGTCCTGCCAGGTCCTGCCTTCATCGACCGAGACCTGAATCTTCAGGCCCGCTGCCAGTTGCTGTGACAGCAGGCCGGATATCTCTCGCCCGGTGCTGCCATCGGCGGTCACAAAGTCGCCTTGGGTGCCGGTGTCCTTGCCGATTCTCGATATGGTCAGCAGCCGCTGCGCGTTGGCCGGTTCCAGCACAATGTGCAGGTTCGATGATTGCGATGCCCCGCTGCCATCCAATGCCAGGTAGCCGAAGACATCCTCCTTTGCCTGCTCACCGTGATATAGCTGTACCGCCTTTGACTTGTAGGTGTAGTCCCCTGCCTGATTGCCGTCAGACGAATACATGTAAACCCGCAGGGTCCCACTCTCGGTGGTGATGGTCAGCAAGCCCGTTGCCGCCGCATATGCTCCCTTCGCATTGCCGTCAACGTTCGCCATCACCAGCGTATTGTTGGGCGCGATACGGAACGTTCCGCCTTCAAAGGTGATCTGGGTGAGATACTCGTTGCCGTCCGGCCTCAGCTTGACATCGTTCACCAGCAGGTTGCCACCAACACTGTCACCGACCACGGCTGACAGCAGAATCTCCGGCATCATCTCCGCCGACGGCATGTCGATGGCCTTCTTGTCCGTGGCAAGCCAGTGGAACGAATAGTCATAGGAATGCGGAAAAGGAACGAAGGAGATCGGCGTTGACTCGATGGGAGTTGCCAGCGCTGCGGTACCCGTTGGGTTGAGCAGCATCGCCTGCCACTTGTCAGCGACGGTCTGCGACAGGCCGTTCTGCGCATCACCAAGGATGAATACCTGACTTGGGCCATTGCCGACCTGATGATCGGCCTTGATACTGTTCATGGCCGCGGTAATCGCCGTTTCATAAATTGGCGCGCCACTGCCATTCAAAGCATTCACCGCGGCCATGTAGTTCACATAACCCGCATCTGCAACGCTGCTGAACACAAATTTCACCGGATTGGTGTTGGTCATGGTCAGCATCGTCAACGTGATGGGCTCGCCGCCGGCTGCGCTCAGGTACTCCGTCGCCAGCTGCTGCAAGGCGCTCTTCACCGAGGTTATTGCCACCCCCTGCATGCTGCCAGAGGTGTCAACAACCACCGTAGCATTGATCTTCCCTGACGCGGATGCGCTTAGATGCCGGGGATGGTCGTCACCGTTCTGCGCAACGCTGAAATCAAAGTGCTCCGATGGCGGGCTAAGCTTGCCTGCAATGCCAAGCGACTCCGCGGTTAGCTTGTGCAAACCGTCCGCCAATCTAGTCTGTGGAGTGAATGTCCACGCGCCTTCTGCGTCAACCTGCACGCGACCAATCTCGATACCATGATCCTTGATGATCACCGTGCTACCGACCACCGCCGTACCGCTGATTTCGGGTCGATCGTCGTCCGTCTCCTCGCCCATGGCAACGAGCCCGGTTCTGCTGCCAACATCATCATGGATGCTGACGATAGTGGGCCTATCCAGAGGCGCTGCGTTGACGACGAGCTCAAAAACGTCTGACCTATCACTAACGTTGCCCGCGGCATCCACGGCAGTCACGCTGAGCGCGTGCTCGCCATCGGCCAGCGGCGCATCGGGCGTGTAGGTCCATTCGCCGCTTGCATCGGCAACCACGCTGCCAAGCAGCGCACTGCCACTATAGATCCGCACCGTGCTGCCAGCCTCGGCCTTGCCGACCAGGGTTGGCCGGTTATCGTCGGTGACGGAACCTTCGGTCACCGCCCCCTGCACGATGCCTACGTCGTCCAGAACCTGCTCGATGAGCGGCTTCTGCGGTGCGGTCAGATCGATGGTCAGGTTGAACAGCTCGCTCGCTGCACTTTCGCCCTTGGCGACCAGGGTTACGGTCGCGTGCAGGCCATGTGGCCCTTCGCTTAGTGCGATGCTCGGCGTGAACTGCCAGGTTCCGTCAACATCAGCAACCACTTCGCCAAGCAAGGTGCTTCCTTCGAATATCCTGACGGTTCCGCCGGCCGTCGCCGTACCGAACAGGGTTGGCATGCTGTCATCGGTCACCCCGCCGCTGAAGACCTCACCTATCACGTTGCCCGCATCATCATCGGCATAGTAGATATTGATCTTCTCTGCGCGCGTATCCACCACAAACTCTGTCGCGGCAGTTTGCTGACTACTGTTGCCAGCACGGTCCATCGCTGAGTAGCTGAGTATATGCATACCATCGGCCAGCGGCGGATCGGGGGTGTAGCTCCACTTCCCGTCGGCACCGACCGTGGTAGTGCCGATTTCCTTGCCCCTGTCGTAGACGGTCACCTTGGCGTGCGCTTCTGCCGTACCGTGAATGGTTGGACGGCTGTCATCAGTGATGGTCTGGTCGGTAATCGCGCCGGTGATACGACCTTCGTCATCAACAATGCCGATGATCTGCGGAACAGCGGGGGCCACTTTGTCGATCGTGATCGTGTACGGCGCGGACTGCTCACTGATCTCCTTGTCCGGATACTCGTGAACAATGGTGATCGCATGCATACCGGTGGTGAATGGAGTGGTCGGCGTGTATGACCACTCACCATTGGCGTCCGCGTACACATAGTTCAGCAAGTAACCATTGCGATAGACGTGAACTTTAACGCCAGGCTCAGCCTTACCCATGATGGTCGGATAGCCGTCGTCGGTGTAACCGCCATTTTCAATGACACCCTGGATTGCTCCGTGGTCATCCACCACCTTTTCAATGACTGGAATATCATCGACAGCGAACGCTGCAGCGATAACCGCTGCGTCACCCAAACCAGCGGAATTGGCCTCTGACTCTGACCCTGGGCTTGATACCGCTATTGCACCACCTGCAGCGTTGGAAACAACTGCGTCCAACAGAACCCCATCTGTACTGCCAATGGTCGAAGGCGAATCAACCCCTTCGACCTGGATTTCTGGCACCAAGCTACTTGCGCTCGCCGCCCCGGATGCGCCACCACCATCTGCGCTCCGCAGACTCGTCGCACTGCCGACCGCTTCGCCGGCGTTCGCCAGCGAACCTCCAGGCAGCGCAGATCCGTCCTGGACTGCACGAAATCCGTCGCCCAGATAAGCGCTCTGTGCTGCAGCCAACTGCAGCAAAGATGAAGCTCCATCACTCATCTGCGCTGCATTGGTCGCCCCACTATCGGAGACGGCAATGTAGTCCTGGTAGCTTCCATCAGCGTTGACTGCAACCAAGCGCCCGTCGCTTCCGTAGAACCCCTCGATGATCAGCACGTCACGCCCGGCTCCGTCCGAGTTCTGGCTGATAACCAGGCTATTCCCGATTCGCTTGGCACCTATATCGGCAGTTGCCGCGCCAGCATCCGTATTGGTCAGGACATAGCGCGCACCCGCGATGGCCGCGACGGTTGTTTCGCCAGCGCTCCGTCCGATGTCGAACTTGAGGGTCCGACCGGCGAAAGCTTCACTTATCACAGATGTAATCATTTTCGTTTCCTTTCCACATAGCTGTATTGACTGAGCAGCAGCTGCCCTCCCCCGCGCAATTCCGCGCAGGAGTGGAGCGTTTGCTAACGACGCGTGCTGATCGCCGACATGAGGTGCAGGCACTCCCATAAGACGTAGGCAGAGGAAAGAAAATTTCTTCCGCTGCTTTCCATCTGCACTCGCATATCACAGAGATGCCGCACCAACAGATGCTCCAGATTGCGCAATCGCATCGCACGCAAGAGGGCGAATATTTCAACAATGAACCAATGCCGCAGAGAGCAGCATGGCAAACAAGACTTTCGCCCTCTTACAAATCAGTCTGGGCTGAAATTTCCGACGGATACACAAGACTCATCCTAAAAATATGTAGGTGTGACCCGGTTTCTTGAAGATTGGTTTCAAGGGTGATACCAACTGCAGGCGCCGCGCTCATCGGCTTGCCGGATTCCCCAAACTTCCGGCAAGGCAAAAACGAAAACGGGACGCCGAAGCGTCCCGTTGGTTTCACATTCACAGCAGCGACCACCTTGGCACCTACCCTCGACCATCGCCTGTTACAGCCATCGCAGGCATTCGGCACCGCATGAGGCCTTCTGTAGTAACGATATCTTCCAGGGCGAATGGACCAGACCCGAGATCAATGGGTCGAGTAACCGAGGCCCGGCACTCGGGCGGACGACTTCCGGAGGCGCCCCTTAAAGTGAACCGTCGCGCGACTTCAATGCGCGAGGCTCTTCAACAGAGATAAGCGCCACCCAACCGAGCGACTCAGTCTGCGCCTATGCGACGCGGAACTTCCTAGTACGCAGCGCATCCTCGCCCGGCAGCTCCGACGCTCCTGCGTGCTGGGTGCTTACACTGCTGGACACAGCATTCACTGAGGTCGTTCCAGCACCGCTCCAGTCCTCGGCTTCAGCCAGCAAGTTCATATCGCCATCAGCATCACTGACCAGCGCCTGTACCTTGTCGTCCGCCAACTACCTGTCACGTGCATCATTGGCCAGCAGATCGGCAACGCGCAGAGAGAGCACGTTGTCGCTCGCGCCCTGGTCAGCTTCTCCGGGCCATGCAGCCGACCCAGCGGAGTAGCACATCATTTCGAACCGATTCCGGAGAGCCTCAACAAGGCTCCCCGGAGCACAGCACATCGATCAACCCATCAACTGGTGATCGTACGACTGAGCTGACTGCAATGGGTATGCAGCCATCCATTCGCTCTCGGCCCCGCCATTGGCGGTGCTGACTACCCAACTGTCCTGCAGCTCGTCGGCGGCATCGTTCTCGACATCCAGCTCCAGCAACGCTGCGCGCGTCCTGTGCACGGAATCACAAGGCTGAGGAATAACCTCAGCGCTCCCATCAACCAGAAGATCCTGCAGGGTCAGCGCGGCATCCACCTCGACACTCTTGTCGAGCGAGCGCCCGTTCAACGCCACAATCACAGTCCACGGCGCAGACTCCTTGCTCCAGTTGCCGGCAGGATCGAGTGCGTAGAACGTGAAGACGTTCTCGCCCAAATCAAGCACCTTGGTCTGGAACGTCCAGTTGCCATCGTCATCAACCGGGGTGTCGCCAACCTCTTCGCCGTTGTTGAAGACCCGGATCAAGGAGCCCGCCTCTGCGTTGCCATTGAAGGTCGGGGTACGGTCATCGGTTACCTGCCCGTTGGAAAGGCTGCCCTGCCAGGAGCCACTGTCATCTTCGACATTGACGATGAGGGGGCGATCCGGCGCTAGCGTATCAATCTCCACACGGAAGGAATTGCTGCTGGGGCTCTCGGCACCGCCTGCGCTGATTGCCACCGCCGTGAAGACGTAATGACCATCCTTCAACGCCGTTTCCGGGGTGAAGCTCCAGCGGCCATTCTCATTCACCACAGTGCGCCCAAGCGCGACGCCATCATTGCGGACCTCGATGGTCTCCCCTGCCTTACCGGTACCGCCGAGCTCCGGTTTTGTATCGTCGGAAACACTGCCGTTCATGACCAGGCCTTGGTGCTGGCCAACATTGTCGGTGAGATTGCTGATCCTCGGCGTCGTTGGCAGTACCGAATCCACAACAATTGCAAAGCTGTCGGACGGCTGGCTGATATTGCCGGCAGCATCAACTGCCTCAGCCGTGAACTCGTGCCCACCAGCGGCCAACGCAGCACTCGGCTCGAATGTCCACTTGCCATCACTACCCGCCACTACACTGCCGATCGCCTGGCCCTTGTCCTTGATGATCACGGTGCTGCCCGCCTCTGCCCTACCACTGATGGTAGGCATGGTGTCGTCGGTCTTTTCACCTTGGGCCAAAGCACCGGTCTTGGCGCCTTGATCGTCAAGCACGGTGTCGATCGACGGCGCGGCAGGCGGGGTCGTGTCAATGACGATGGCAAACCCGTCCGACGGCGCGCTGACATTGCCCGCCTTGTCCTCGGCAGTCACGGTGAACTCATGCTCGCCACTGAGCAACGGCGGGTTCGGGGTGAAGCTCCAGTTACCACCGGCATCGGCCACTACGCTGCCCAACAGACCGCCCTTGTCGAGAATATGCACCGTGCTGCCGGCCTCAGCCTTGCCTGACAAGGTTGGCGTAGTATCGTCCGTGCTCTGACCCTGGCTCAGGGCACCTTGCGGGTCGCCCACGTCGTCCATGATCTTGTCGATGGACGGCTTGTCCGGCGCAGTCAGGTCGATGCGGAAATCGAATGGCGCGCTGGCGACGCTCTCGCCATTGGCAACCGTGGTCACCGTTGCGGTCAAGCTGTGTTGGCCTTCGCTCACCCGCATCGCCCTTGCCGGTCAGCGTGGGCTGGTTGTCATCGGTGACACCGCCATTCTCGACCGGGCCGGTAATCGGGCCCTGATTATCGATCACGCCACCCACATCCGGCTTGGCCGGCGCGGTGGTGTCAACAAGCACAACGTGCTTGTCCGACGGCTTGGAGCTGTTGCCAGCCGGGTCGGTGACCACAACCTCGAACGCATGCTCACCTTCGCCAAGCGGCTTGTTCGGGGTGAAGCTCCAGTTGCCATCCTTGCCAACCTGCACTTCTCCAATCACCTTGCCATTGTCGAAGATGGTGACGGTATCGCCGGCATCACCCTTGCCCGACAGGGTCGGCTGGGTGTCGTCAGTGTGCCCACCATTGGCGATAGGACCAGTAACCGGGCCCTGATCATCGATGACGCTGTCGATACCCGGCTTGGCCGGCGCCGTGGTGTCGATGATGATCACGATCCCTTCGGACGGGTCCGACTTGTTACCGGACGGGTCCTCGACCACGATCTCCAACGTATGCTCACCCTCGCCCAAATCCTCCTTCGGGGTGAACGTCCAGTTGCCACCGCCATCAACGATGGTTTCGCCAATAACCTTGCCGTTGTCAATGATGATGACCTTGTCACCGGGTTCCTGGCCGGAGCCGCCCAGGGTCGGGCGGTTATCGTCAATCACATCGCCCGGCGTGACGACGCCCTTGGTCGGACCCTTGTCATCAATGATCGAACCAATGCCCTTGTTCTCCGGCGCAGTGGTGTCCTTTGGCTTGTCGTCGCCGCCCTTGTTGTGCTGGACGATGGCGCCACCAGCCAAGGCACCAATGCCAGCCAGCGCCCACGGCAGCATCACAGCACCGCCGGCAGCCAGCAGACCTTCGCCGAAGCCTGCCAGCTGCGGATAGCCCAGCGCCAGCGGCGAGGACATGCCGTCCATCAGGAATGCAGCGGCGCTGTCACTGTCGCCATCAGCCGCAATGTACTCGTGGTACTGGCCATCTTCACCCTGCCCGATCAACTGACCGCCAGAACCAAAGAACTCTTCGATGATCAGCTCCGGGCTATCCGGATCGGAACCTTCAAGTGCCACGTGCAGGTTCTTGCCCACGCGCTTGACGGTGATGTTCTCTGGACCAACACCACTTCCGTTCTCGGCGAGCATGTATTGCCCACCCTTGACCGCCTTGACGCGGACAGACTTGCCACCTTTGGCATCAGCCAGCGGCTTGTTCAGAACAATGGTTTTATCGCTGATTACGGAAATGCTGACGTTCATTGCTGAAGCACCTGAATGATCATGAATTGATTGGTGGAGCCGCTACTTCAGGCGCCACAGAAATTGGACCGACCTTCCAAGGTCGGTTTCACAAGTGGGCGCAGTATCCCTATCGCCACACGCGCCATACATAGGACGAGTCTCAAACAGCCCGGCACTTTTGCGTAATCGACCTAGGCCGAACGCCGCACACGCGTGCGCGAGGCCATATTCATCGGCGCACGCATCGAAAGGCGCTATCAAGGCGCCGGCAACTACATGATGCAAAACCGGAAGAGAGGGCCGGTAAATAGAAGAAACCGCCGCCCGCCTGGACGACCCAGGCAGCACGCGCCCTCAGTCCGATCGGGGCACCAGATCGCCGACGGCTCCTGTCGTATCAGCGCCCGCCGGACGCCTTGGAAGCACTGACTTGTGCAGAAAAATGCGCGTATGGAGTTCCGGCCCTTTGCGGACATCGGCAGAGATAGCGCGCGCAGCCCACCCTTTCGCTAGGGCAGTTGTGCGGGAGGCGGACGCTGTCGAAGGATGAAGCCCGACTGCTACAAGGCGAGTCATGCAGATCAGTTTCAACTGGGACGATGATATTTCCTTCATCTGCCAGCAAACATGGGTTTAGTCCTAAAAATGGTAGCCAGATCATTGGAGCTGCCACGTCGCCGTTGAACAGCACAAGGACCGGCCAGGCGGGATCTACCCATCTACACAGCCCTGCCCAACAATTGACCACAGACTCGGCACAGTTCACTCAGCCCTGAACCTGCTGCGCGTGCTGCAAGACACCTTGACTCTGAGTATCCAACGCCAGGCTCGCTGCCACTGACCCCAACCAACAAAAAAAACGGGACGCCGAAGCGTCCCGTTGGTTTCACACAGGTTTGGTGACAGGAGAACCCGCCGCCGTCAGTAATCAGTACGCCGCGTACAACACATGATTCTGATCGAGGAGCTCACTCCCCAAACCATGGAACGACTGGGTGGTACCACCAGCGGCTGGACCCGCAGCAACAGCTGACTCCAACAAGCCAAGCTCGGAAGTAAACAGGGCAGGCTCTACAGACTGAAGGATCGATGCTTCCCCATGCACATCAGCCTCCTCCGACAGCGGACCCGACCGAAGACTCTTGACGCCAACTTCCAGGAACTCCGGACGGCTTTTGATCCCGGTGGTCACGCTCCCTTGCTGCGTCAGGACTTCAACAGCCAAGGTCGAATGCTGATAAGACTCGTACATCACACCGTCAATAGCTACTGCATTCTTCTTCACCCAATGTCCAAGATCACCCCCAACGTATCCTTGGTTATAAGATACATTCAAACCACCAACCAGGTAATCGTACAAATAGACGGTCGCTGATCCACCCTTCGATTTAACCATCATCTGCACCCGACTCACATCCCCTGTATAGAAGATGTCCGTACCGCCATTACGCAACACGTCGGACAAATTCAGGGATATGCCGCTCGACACTGAAGAAGCCACCTCAATTATTTCCATTGAGCTCATGTTGCTGTCCAACTGAAGCCCTCCATCTGCTGCTCCGGCAAGCACCAGCGTATCGATACCACCACCACCGTGTATACCAGCAGTTGCCCCCATGAAATAGGTGTATGCGCCAACCGACAGCCTCACCACATCATCAGCCGATGTACCAAAGAAACTCTCGGTGTTCGACTCGATAATATAGGGGTCGCGTACATCGGCCGTATGTATGACGTCCTTCCTGGAAAATCCATCCAACGTAATACTCTCTTCATTCGAGATTATCTTGAATGACCCGATATCAACCCGCTCATCAGCCGGCATGTAGCTGAAAACATTGGCGTGGAATGCAGTCTTGTCGCCATAGATCGTCTGTTCCTCGATCAAATTTCCCTTCACATCGAACAGCTGGATCTTTACGCCTTGCTCACTGTCAATTCCACTGAGACGCAAACTGATCTCGCGCGCGGGCTTTGCCAAAGTGAACAGCGCGCTCGCTTGTGACGAGGCATCACTCAAGGTCATACCAGCATGCGTTGAGGTTGTCGCCGCCGTTTTGGCAATCACGCCATCAGTCGTCAGCTTGAATCCCGTGCCTTGGTAGGCATTGTTCAACGGATCCTTGTACAGCGTGTCGCTGACCGCTGCAGACACCGTATAGGTGACCACCACATCGTAGGGCTTCGACAAAGCGCCGATGGTGCCGTTCTTTCCAATAATCTGTGCATCCACGGAAAAGTCCTTGGTTACACCCTGGACCGGCCAGCCTTTCGTAGACATCCGGTTGCCATAATTCATGGCAATGACCGAGGTGTTTATGGGCAACAGCAAGCAGTACACGGATGAGTTCCGTGCCGAAGCGGTG